>DATBKR010000576.1:0-8729 GCA_036555805.1 Hyphomicrobiaceae bacterium
TCGGCGGTGCGGGCACTTCCCGGCGCGCCGGGCCGCGGGAGGCGAGCGCGACCTCGTACAGGGCGCACAGGCGCAGCAGGGCCACGCACACGAAAGGCAGGACCGTCATTCCCGTCAATGCAACGATGGCGGTGTCCGGCGCCAGCGCGATCCCGCCGGCGATCAGCACGGCAGCGAGGGTCGCCGCGGCGCGCTGCCAGGGCCAGACCATCGCGCCGCCGGCCGAATCCGCGGGGCGCTGGCGCAAGAGGTCGTTGACAGCCCGATCCAGCCGCTCGGAGCAGCGGGCCTCGTCGAGCGCCGAGTCGATAACTCTGCCGGCGGGAAAGTCGTACTCGCGCTCCTCCAGCGGCTGTTTCTCAAGCAGAACAGGCGCTAGGATGGTGGGCGCCGCGGCCCGCCTGTCCGGCCGCGGCTCGCCCGCACGACCGCTCACCATGGCAACCGGATGCCCCCCTGTCCCCCGAAGGTCGCATACAAATGAGCATAGCACAGACAATGCGTCTGATGTCCATCGCTTTTCTGGTGGGCGCCGCAGCGTGCCTCAGCGGCCTTCTGCCGCGGGCGGCCGCCCAGGCTCCGGCGGAGCAGGCCGAGCCGGGAGACCGGGAGCCGCCGCGCCGCGTCGCGATCCGGTTTGTGACGGAGAGCGACTTTCCGCCCTTCGACTACTTCGACGAGGAGAACGTCCTCACCGGGTTCAACGTCGATATCGCCCGCGCCGTCTGCCTCGAGCTGGGCGCCGCCTGCGATATCCAGGTGCGGCCGTGGGCCGACCTGCTGCCGGCCCTGAAGAAGGGCGAGGCCGATGCCGTCATCGCCTCGCACGTCCCAAGCCCCAACCTCTTGAAGCTCGTCGACTTCAGCGAGCCCTACTACTTCACGCCGGGGCGGTTCGCCGCCCGCCGCGGGCTCGGCGCCGTCGAGGTGACGCCCGAGGGGCTGGAAGGGCGCAGGATCGCCGTGGCCAGGCGCACCGCGCACGAGGCCTACCTGCGCACGTTCTTCCGCGACAGCTCGATCAGGACCTACGAGACCGTGGAACTGGCGCGTGACGCCCTCGTCACGGGCGCCGTCGATTTTCTGTTCGACGACGGCGTGAGTCTGGCGTTCTGGCTCAACGGCACCGCGTCCAAAGCGTGCTGCGAGTTCAGGGGCGGCCCGTTCGCGGAGGCCAAGTTCTTCGGCGACGGCGTCGGCATTGCCGTCAACCGCGGCGACACCCAGCTCAAGGGAATGATCGACGGCGCGCTGCGGCGCCTGCGCGAGAGCGGGCGCTATGAGGAGCTGCTGCTGCGCTACTTCCCGCAGCGGGTGTTCTGAAGGCGGCTGTCAGGTCCGGCGACCGGCTTAGCCTTGAGCGCTGCCGTCAAGGCCCTGCGGCGCGGTGGTGGCCTCACGGCCACCCCGCGGGGCGCCCCGTGGCGGTCGTGCCTCATGACATATAGTGGGGTCTCGCCGTATCGCTTCGCCCCGCGAGGGGGTAAAAGCGCGCCGCGGTGCGTTTCGGGTGCAGCAGTCGAACGAGACCAGATCATGCCAGCAGGGGCGGCCTCACGCTCAAAGGCCGGCAAGCAAGCACAGGCACAGGCGCAAGCGCAGCCCAGCCGGTTCTGGCCGCTGACGCTCGGGGCGGTCGGCGTCGTCTATGGCGATATCGGCACCAGCCCCATCTACGCCTTCCGCGAGGCGGCGGTAGCGGCAACGGGCGAGGCCCAGGTCATGCCCGCGACCGTGCTCGGTATCCTCTCTCTGATCGTATGGTCGCTGCTGCTGCTGGTGACGGTGAAGTACGTGTTCGCTCTGCTGCGTGCCGATTTCAACGGCGAGGGCGGCACGTTCGCGCTGATGGCGCTCGCCCAGTCCGTGGCCGGGCGCGGCCGGCACCTCTTGCTGCTGTTCGGCATCGCCGGCGCCTCCTTCCTCTACGGCGACGCGGCCATCACGCCGGCGCTGTCGGTGATCTCCGCCGTCGAGGGCCTGCGCGTGATCACGCCGGCGTTCGACAAGCTGGTGGTGCCGCTGTCGGTTGTCATCCTCATCGGGCTGTTTGCGATGCAGAGCCGCGGCACCGGCAGGGTGGGTACCCTCTTCGGCCCGATCATCCTCGTCTGGTTCATCGTGCTCGCGGCCATCGGCATCGTGCAGATCGCCGCCTACCCGCGCGTGCTCGCGGCTCTCAACCCGGCTCATGGCCTGTCCTTCCTGGCCCACAACGGGGCGGTCGGCTTCGCGGTGCTCGGCCTCGTGTTCCTCGCGGTCACGGGCGCGGAGACGCTGTACGCGGACCTCGGCCACTTCGGACGCGTGCCGATCCAGGCGGCGTGGCTCGGCGCGGCGCTGCCGGCGCTCGTCCTCAACTACATGGGGCAGGGCGCACTGGTGCTCGGCACGCCGGTGGCCATCGCCAACCCGTTCTTCATGATGTTCCCGGAATGGGCCCTGTGGCCGGTCGTGATCCTGACCACGGCCGCCACCGTAGTCGCCAGCCAGGCGGTGATCACGGGCGCCTACTCCCTCACCCGGCAGGCCATCCAACTCGGCCTGCTGCCGCGCTTCAGCATCCGCCATACCTCCGAGGAGGTGGCAGGCCAGATCTACCTGCCGCGGGTCAACTGGCTGCTCCTCGCCGCGGTCCTGCTGCTCGTCGCCGTCTTCAAGAGCTCGAGCGCGCTCGCCGCCGCCTACGGCGTCGCCGTCACCGCCAGCATGATCACGACGTCTCTGATGGCGTTCGTCGTGTTCCGGCGGCGCTGGCTGTGGCCGGCGTGGCGCGTGGCGGCGCTGCTGGTGCCCCTGCTCGCCATCGAACTGGTGTTCTTCAGCGCCAACGCCATCAAGCTCGTCGAAGGCGCCTGGATCCCCCTCGCCTGCGCCGCGTTCCTGATCGTGGTCATGCTGACGTGGCGGCGCGGCACCACCCTCCTCGCGGCCAACGACGAGTCTCATGCCGATCTGCGCACGGTCATCAACGCGCTGCAGCGCAGGCCGCCGCTGCGCGTGAGCGGCACGGCCGTGTTCCTTACCGCCACGCCCGACGCGGCGCCCAGCTCGCTGCTCCACAACCTCAAGCACAACCATATGCTGCACGAGCGCAATTTCCTTCTGACGATCCGCACTGCGGACAGCCCGCGCGTGCCCAACAACGAGCGCATCAGGATCGAGCCTCTGTCGGAGGACTTCAGCGCCCTGACACTCACCTACGGCTTCATGGAGACGCCCAACGTGATGAAGGGGCTGCAGCTGTGCCGGCACCGCGGGCTCAACATCGACCCGCCGGCCACGTCGTTCTTCCTCTCGCGCCGCATCCTCAGGCCGGCATCGCGGCCGCAGATGGGCCGTCTGCGGGAGAAGCTGTTCATCTGGCTGGCCGGCAGGGCCGAGAACGCCACCACCTATTTCCAGATCCCGTCCGACCGGGTGGTGGAGATCGGGACGCAGATCGTTGTCTAGGGGTGAGATGGTGAGTGGTGAGATGGTGAGATTTGGGTCAGTGCGCGAGGCGGACGATCGTGTTCCATCCCACGGGGCGCACATGGCGAGCGGTGAGGGGTAGACAAAGCGATAGGCTCCAGTTTCTCATCCGCTGCGGTTGAAAGCCACCGACGGCCTCGCACGCCGACCGAAACTCACCATCTCACCACTCACCATCTCACCTCCCGGAGGGGCGATGCTTCCTGCCAAGGACCGGCTCAAGATCTGCTTCGCGCACGCGGCCTACCGCATGGCGGAGCGCTTCGGCGCGCGACGCACCGGCATCGCTTATGTCGAGGTGCGCTCGGCAGACGATCTGGCGCGGCACCTGCCCGAGGCCGACGTGCTGGTGGTCTCCATGCTGTGGAAGAACGAGCTGGCCGGCATTGCAGGCAGGCTCAAGCTGATTCAGTCGATCAGCGCCGGCACCGACCACTACGACAAGGACCTGCTGCGGGCGCGCGGCATACGGCTCGCCAGCGCCGCGGGCGTCAATGCCGAGGCGGTGGCCGAGCACGCCATGGCGCTCATCCTGGCGCTCAGCCGGCGTCTGCCCGAGGCGCGCGACAACCAGCAGGCCCGGCATTGGCGCGGCATGATCGGCGATCCCTCCCGGCGCGAGGACCAGCTGACCGGCAAGACGCTGCTGATCGTCGGCATGGGCCGCATCGGCTCGCGTCTGGCGCGCCTCGCCAAGGCCTTCGACACGCGCGTGATCGCAACCAGGCGCGATCCCACGGCCGGCGCGGCCGGCGCCGATGCCGTCTACGGTGCCGCGCGCCTCAACGAGCTGCTTGGAGAAGCCGACATCGTCGCCCTCGCCTGCCCGCTCACGCCCGCGACGGAGAACCTGATCGACGCCCCCGCGCTGGCCGCCATGAAGCCCGCCGCGCATCTCGTCAACGTGGCGCGCGGGCGCGTGGTGGACGAGCCGGCGCTCATCCGCGCGCTGCAGGAGGGCCGCATCGCCGCTGCCGCGCTCGACGTGGCCGTGGAGGAGCCGCTGCCTGCCGCCTCGCCGCTATGGACGATGCCCAACGTGCTGATCACACCCCACACGGCCGGCGAAACGCGGGCCTACGAGGACGGCGTGATCGACATTCTCCTCGACAACCTCGAGCGCCTCTGGCGCGGTGAGCCGCTGCGCAATGAGGTAGTGTAGGGGTTGAACGGGGTCAGACCCCTCGCACGGCGCGACGACTGAATTCTCGCGCTCGGAGGCGAGGGGTCTGACCCCCTCTCAGTGACCCCGTGTCAGCTGCGGTAATTCGCGAACTGGCCCTGCGGCTGGAACCGCTCCAGGTACTGCGGCACGATGCCGGCCATCGCGTTTGGGGTGGCGATGCCGAGCCCCTGCAGGGTGCGGCCGTCCTTGGCGGCGGCCTCGTCCACGACGTTCGGCCGCATCAGCATCCGCACCTGGTCCACCGTCAGCGGGCGCAGCCCGTGCGGCATCCACGCCGTCAGGAACGCACCGATCTGGGCCAGCCAGAACGGCACGGGCAGATACCGCTTGTGCCGTCCCGACCAGCGCTGCATGTCGTCGAGCAGCTGGCGGAACGTGACGACCTCGGGCCCGCCCAGCTCGTAGACGGTGCGCGGCCTGGCCTCGCCGGCGCAGGCCGCGGCCACGGCCGCCGCCACGTCGCCCACGTAGACCGGTTGGAATTTGGTCCGGCCGCGCCCGATCAGCGGCAGCGGCAGGAGCGGCCAGCGCGCCATGGCGGCGAACCGGTTGAAGAGCTGGTCCTCGGGGCCGAACACCACCGACGGCCGCAGGATCACCGCAGTCGGGAACTCGGCGAGCACCGCGGCCTCCCCCGCGGCCTTGGTGCGCGCGTATTTCGCCCAGTATTTGCGGTCGGCGCCGATGGCCGAAACGTGCACGAAGGTCTTGACGCCAGCTTGGCGCGCGGCACGGGCGGCGGTGCGCGCGCCGGTCACGTGCACGGCGTGGAAGGTCTGTCGCGCCGAGCGCGACAGGCACAGGCGGCATTCGCTGAGGATGCCGACCATGTTCACGACCGCTGTCGCCCCCTCGACCGACCGGCGCACCGAATCGGGGTAGCGCAGGTTGGCCTGGACCGCGAATACCTGCCCCACGGCTCCCATGGGTTGCAGGTAGCCGGCGAGGTCCGGGCGGCGGCAGGCCGCGCGCACGCGCCAGCCGTCGGCAGCAAGGGCGCGCACCGCGTAGCGCCCGAGAAAGCCCGAGCCGCCGAACACGGTCGCCACACTTCCCTGCTCCAGCCGCGAGGTCATCGCCCAGCTCTCCCCTGCCCGGTGCACCGCAACGCGGCCCGGGACGCCGCGCTGCGCCCCGGAACGCCTCAGTGCGGCCATGCATTAGCCGCGCTGGCGCCGCCTGTGAAGGCGGCAACGTGCGCACAATTGACAAGCCGGAAGGGGGGCCCTAACTAGCGCCCAGCCTGCCTGCCCAGGTGGCGGAATTGGTAGACGCACTAGTTTCAGGTACTAGCGGTGTAACAGCCGTGGAGGTTCGAGTCCTCTCCTGGGCACCAGCGAGCCCGAGGGCGCGGAGGTGGATCGCGTCGAGGCGATGAGCGTCCATGCCGGCGCCCATCGGCAAGGGGTCTCGGCAGGAGGCACGTCCGGCCTTCTGAGCGCCGTTCGTTCAGGTCGGAGGGGTTTTCACACATCGACGTCGCTGTCAGAGCGGTCTCCCTCAACGGGCGGCCCGCCGCTGTCGCCTGGGTGACAGACATTGGGCATCGCGAAGCGGCATACTGCTCGACGGCGGCGGTAGGAACCGTACGGGGCGGAGCCTCGCTCATTTCGGTCCTGGATGCACAATCTGATAAGAACCTGATAATCTATATCCGAATCTTGTCAGATTTCTCGCCACTGTTGCCCGCCAGCTACAGCACCTCCACGCACTATCTGTTATCAGTGGATCTGTGTGCAGCGTCCCTCCTGCACACGGATCCGGTGCGTAGGGCTGCAACTCAAGTTGCCCCCGTCTACGCGAGTTGCAGAGGTGCCGGACGCACCGGATCGCTTCTCTCCTCTCGTCAACTGGAAGAGGAACCTCCCCCGGTTCCTCTTTTTTTCTCATGGGTTGCTGCCAGGGGGCCGCAACCAGCGAGGAGGGGGTCGAAGGGGCCGCCAAAGGGCCGGTTCGTGGGGGTGCGGAGGCGTGAACATCGCCACAGACGCGCCTGGAGTCCGCCAGCACGTCCCGGCGCCCCGTGCGGGCTCCAGCACCGCTGTGCAGCCGAGGTTGCCACGGGTACACAGAGCGGGTACACACTCGGCCTTACCAGAAGGCAGACCCCCCTGAAAGCACCGGGCTTAGGGAGATGATTTCTGCAAGTCCTCTCCTGGGCGCCACCCTGCCGGCAGGGGCCATGGCCGCTCTGGGCTACAGCCACGGCGCCGACCCGTGACCCCCGTCATCAAGCTCTACAGGAACGATCTGCCGGACGGCCTCGATCTCGGGACGAGCGTGGCGGTGGACACGGAGACCATGGGGCTGAGGCCCCACCGCGACCGGCTGTGTCTTGTGCAGCTGTCGGCGGGCGACGGCAACGCGCATCTGGTCCAGCTCGCCGGGAGGGACTGGTCGGCGCCCAACCTCAAGGCGCTGCTGGTCAATCCGGCCGTCCTCAAGATCTTCCACTTCGCGCGCTTCGACGTGGCCGCGCTGCGGCAGTATCTGGGGGTGACCACCGCGCCCGTTTACTGCACCAAGATCGCCTCCAAGCTGGCCAGGACCTACACCGACCGCCACGGCCTCAAGGACTTGTGCGGCGAGCTCCTGGGCGTGGAGCTGTCCAAGCAGCAGCAGAGCTCCGACTGGGGCGCCGAGAAGCTCACCGACCAGCAGCGCCACTATGCGGCATCCGACGTCCTCCATCTGCACGCGCTGAAGGCCAGGCTCGACGCGATGCTGCAGCGGGAGGGAAGGACCGCTCTCGCCGAGGCCTGCTTCCGCTTCGTCGCCACGCGGGCCCAGCTGGACTTGGCCGGCTTCGAGGACACCGACATCTTCGCCCACTGAGGGCACCCGCTGAGGTTCGCCTGCGCAGGGGTGCGTGCGCGCCCGGCGGCGTTCACAAGAAAGCGACACAAGTCCAGGCGCTTGGGCCGCCGGCAAGTCCCAATCTCACCCCAATTGGGCGCCATCTTGACGGCGAATCGCCAGGAGTCCGCTGGAGTGTCGCCGGCTGCCCGGCGGCGTGGCGAACACCGGTACCTCTGGGGGCACATGCTGGGGGGCATATGGCCATCACCATCGACGCCCGGAATGTGCGCCCTCCCGGCCGCGCGCCGTCTGGTGCCCTGGCGCGGGTGGCGCAGCGGGCGCGCGCCTTCGCGGCGGCGAAGCGCCACAGCCGCTTCGTGGCGGCACTGCGCATCGTGCTCCCGCTCGGCGCCCTGGCGACGCTGGGCGTGTACGTCATGGTCGTGGCCATCGCAGTGAAGCTCAACGGCAGTCATCTGAAGATCCCGACCGTCACGATCACGGCTGACGACCTGACGATGAAGGACCCGAGCTATTTCGACTTCACCAAGGACGGCCGCTACGAGGTGCGCGCCAGGCGCGCCGTCGTCTCCTTCAACCAGAAAGCCCCCATCAAGCTGATCGACGTGAGCGGAGCCCTTACGCAGACCAGCGGCACGGTCACGCAGCTGAAGGCCAAGTACGGCCTGTTCGAAAGCAAGAAGGGCGAGCTGGAGCTGTTCGACGGCATCGAGATCGACGGCACCAACGGCACAATGGCGCGCCTGTCTCGGGCGATGATCTATTCCAAGGAAGGCAAGGTCGTCTCGACGGACCCCGTGAGCGCGACCACGCCGCCCGGGTCGGTGCAGGCCGCCGCCATGACCATGTACAACAAGACCCGCCTGGTGGAATTCCGCGGGAAGGTGGCCGTGCGCCTGCTGCCGCAGCACGGCCAGACGCTGGGCACCGGCACGGATGCGCGCCAGCCCGTGGATGTCCGCGCCGAGGAGCTCGACGTGGACGACGCCGCCAAGATCGCCCGGTTCCGGGGCAACGTGGTGGCGGTGCAGGGCGAGAGCATGCTCCAGGCGCCCTCGCTCTCGGTCAAGTACGAAGGCAGAGCGGCGGCAGCCATGACCTCGGGGGCCGAGGCGCCGGCGGCCAAAGAGGCGGGCAAGGACGCCACGCGGGTCACGGCCCTGTCGGCCCGAACCGGCGTCGAGATCACGGCCGGCACCGACCGGCGCATCACCAGCGATACCGTGGATTTCGACGTGCCTGCAGATAC
>DATBKR010000577.1:0-4073 GCA_036555805.1 Hyphomicrobiaceae bacterium
CGGTATGACGGCAACCGGCCAGTCCGCCGGCGATCACAGCCAGAACCGGGACATCCCAATGCTCGACGCAATGCGACGGGGCGTCGCCAACATACTCGCAAAGGTACTGCTCGGGCTCCTCGTCGTGGCGTTCGTCTACTGGGGCATCGGCAACTACGACATCTTCCGCCGCGCCGCCCAGAACAGCTCGGTGGCGACGGTCGGCAGCACGCGGATCACGCCCGACGAGTTCCGCCAGGCCTACAAGATCGAGACGCAGACGTTCGCGCGCCAGCTCGGACACGCCCTCACGCCGGAGCAGGCACAGATCCTGGGCGTCGCCCCGCGCGCCCTCGCGCGCCTCATCGGCATCACCGCCCTCGACCTGCAGGGTGAGGCGCTGGGCCTCACGGTCTCCGATGCCGTGGTCCGCAACAGCATCTTCAACGACCCCTCGTTCCAGGGCCCCGACGGCAAGTTTTCCAAGGACCAGTTCTACCGCCTCCTGCGCCAGGGCGGCTACCGCAGCGAGGGCCCCTACATCGAGGAACGCCGCCGCGACCTGGCGCGCCAGCAGCTCACGGAGACCCTGGGCGCCGGCGCCGGGCCCCAGCAGTTCCTCATCGACGCACTCTACCGCTACCGCAACGAGACCCGCGTCATCGAGCACCTCACGCCCGACTTCAGCAAGCTCGTCACGGTGGCCGAGCCCACCCAGGAGCAGCTGCAGGAGCACTTCCGGCAGAACAAGGGCCAGTACATCGCGCTGGAGGAGCGCAAGGCCAATCTGCTGCTGCTGACCCGCGACGCCGCGCTGTCCCGCGTCAAGGTCACCGACGAGGAGGTCAAGGCCGCCTACGAGGCCGCCAAGGCCTCCTACGACATCCCCGAGAAGCGCCGCGTCGCGCAGCTCACCTTCTCCGACAAGGCCGCCGCCGAGAAGGCGTATACGGAGCTGTCCAAGGCCAGGAACTTCACCGAGGCCGCGGCCAAAGCCGGCTTCCCCGCCACCGACATCGACCTCGGCCTGCTCATGAAGGCCGAGATGATCGACCCCAAGATCGCCGACGCCGCTTTCGGGTTGAAGAAGGACGAGCTGTCGCGGCCCGTCCAGGGGCAGTTCTCCACGGTGCTGCTGCGCGTCGGCGAAATCCAGCCGGGCAGGACCCGCACCTTCGACGAGGTCAAGGGCGAGATCCGCGACAGCATTGCCGCCGACCGCGTGGGCCAGCAGCTGCAGCAGCTGCACGAGCGGGTGGAGACCGAGCGTGCCAAGGCGGTGCCGCTCAAGGACATCGCCGCGGAGCTGAAGCTGCCCTTCCAGGAGATCGCCGCTGTCAACCGCGCCGGCAAGACCGTCGACGGCAAGACCGTCATCATCGCCAACCCGGACGCGCCCAAGATCGTCGAGGCCGTGTTCGCCGCCGCGCCGGGCGTGGAGACCGACGGCCTCGACCTCAGCGACGGCGGCTACGCCTGGTTCGACCTGCTCGGCGTCACGCCCCAGCGCGAGCGCACATTCGACGAGGTCAAGGACGCGGTGCGGACGAGCTTCATGGACGAGGAGCGGCGCAAGGAGATCGCGAGCCAGGTTGCCAGGCAGATCGAGCAGCTCAAACCGGGCGATGGCCTCGACAAGATCGCCAAGGCGCTCGGCGGAAAGGTCGCCCGCACGGCTCCCGTCAAGCGCACCGGCCCGCCGCCCGCCCCCTTCACGCCGGCCACGCTGCAGCAGGCGTTCGAGTATTCGAAGGGCTACGTCTCCTCCTTCCCCACCGCGGACGGCAAGTCGCGCACCATCTTCAGGGTGGCCGATGTCATCGCCGCCGGCACTCCGACCGCGGACGAGGCCGCCGCGCTGAACGCGGAGCTGGTCAGACAGCAGCGCATCGACGTGCTCGACCAGTACGTCGCCGGCCTGCGTGCCCGCTACGGCATCACCGTCAACGAGAAGCTGGTGGCCGATGTCATCGGCGGAAAGACGGAAGGGTCCAGCGACTACTGAAGCTGGCGCTTGAAGCCGGGGCGGCGCACAAACGGGGCCACGAGGAGCGCATGACCAGGCACTACGGCGGCAGCCAGGAGTTCGAAGCCCAGCCGGCGCGCTCGGACTTCGCCGCCCGCTACCGCCACGGCAAGGCCCAGGTGGTGTGGACGCGGCTCGTCGCCGACCTCGAGACCCCTGTCTCGGCCATGCTGAAGCTCGGCGCCGCGCGGCCCATGAGCTGCCTCCTGGAATCCGTTGAAGGCGGCGCCGCCCGCGGCCGCTACTCCATCATCGGCCTCGCCCCGGACGTGGTCTGGCGCGCCCGCGGCGCGCGCGCCGAGCTGAACCGCCGGGCCCACATCCACCCCGACCGCTTCGAGCCCGAGACCGCCCCTACCCTTGAGTCGCTGCGCGCCCTGCTGGCGCAGTCGCTGGTCGCGCTGCCGCCCGAGCTGCCGCCCATCGCTGCCGGCGTCATCGGCTACCTCGGCCACGACACGGTGCGGCTCATCGAGCGGCTGCCCAACGAGCCGCCCGACGCGCTGGGCGTCCCCGACGGCATCTTTGTACGCCCCACCCTCATGGTGGTGTTCGACAACGTGAAGGACGAGATGATCGTCGTCACGCCGGTGCGGCCGGAACCCGGCGTCGAGGCCGCCGCGGCCTACGCCGCCGCGGTCGCGCGGCTGCGCAGCGTCGTGGACGCTCTCGACGCCCCACTGCCCCACGCCACGGCCATGGCGGGCGTGCACCTGGCGCTCCCCGCCCCCGTCTCCAACACCACGCCGGCCGAATACATGCGCATGGTGGAGCGCGCCAGGGAGTACATCGCCGCCGGAGACATCTTCCAGGTGGTGCTGTCGCAGCGCTTCTCGGTGCCCTTCACGCTGCCGCCCTTCGCGCTCTACCGCGCCCTGCGGCGCACCAACCCCTCGCCCTTCCTCTTCCACCTCGACTTCGGCGGCTTCGCCCTCGTCGGTTCCTCGCCCGAGATCCTGGTGCGCGTGCGCGACGGCGATGTGACAATCCGCCCGCTCGCCGGCACGCGCCCCCGCGGCGCCACCCCCGACGCCGACAAGAGGCTCGAAGCCGAGCTGCTGGCCGACCCCAAGGAGCGCGCCGAGCACCTGATGCTGCTCGATCTGGGCCGCAACGACGTGGGCCGCGTGGCCGAGATCGGCAGCGTGCGCGTCACCGAGAGCTTTGCGGTGGAGCGCTACAGCCACGTCATGCACATCGTCAGCCACGTGGTGGGCCGGCTCGACAGGAAGCACGACGCCATCGACGCCCTGATGGCCGGCTTCCCCGCCGGCACGCTCTCCGGCGCGCCGAAGGTGCGCGCGCTGGAGATCGTCGACGAGCTTGAGAAGGAGAAGCGCGGGCCCTACGGCGGCTGCGTGGGTTACTTCTCCGCCGACGGCGAGATGGACAGCTGCATCGTCCTGCGCACCGCGCTGGTGAAGGACGGCGTCGTGCACGTGCAGGCCGGTGCCGGCGTCGTCGCCGACAGCGATCCCGCCGCCGAACAGGCCGAGTGCGGCCACAAGGCCCGCGCCCTCTTCAAGGCCGCCGAGGAGGCGGTGCGGTTCGCCGAGAAGGCGAAGCTGGGCAACCGGTAACAGCGGCTGAGGGCCAATCCCGACGTCCTCGGAATTCCGAAGCCGCGGGACTGGCCCACTAGCCGAGGCGGGGTGCGGGCGCCGCCTCAGCATAGTCCGACTGGATAGTCCAATTGGCTAACCTGCCTCGGCCATGTAGCCTATATCAATCGGCAGCGGCGCCCAAGCAGAAATCGGAGGGCAGCCGGTGCGGGTCGGGGCTCCGCACGGGCATCGAGTGGCAGATTCGCAACGAGGACGCACCATGCGTGGCCGCACAACGCGGGAATTCCAGGGCTCGGTGCTGGTCGCGGACGACCACGCCGTTTCTCGCATAGGTCTCATGCAGCTGCTGCAATGTCGCCTCAACGTGACGCGGTTCCTCGAAGCGGAACGCTTCGAGCAGGCCATGGACCTCCTCAAGGAGCGCGACTTGACGCTCGCCATCATCGATCTGCTCATGCCGGGGCTTGCCGGCCCAAGGCAGATCGCGCGCATCCGCGCGCTGC
>DATBKR010000578.1:0-7027 GCA_036555805.1 Hyphomicrobiaceae bacterium
ATATCCCGACGATGGCGGAGTCGGGCATTCCCATGGACCTCGAACTGTGGTGGGGCGTGATGGTGCCGGCCGCCACGCCCGACCCCATCGTCAACAAGATCAACCAGTGGTTCGCCGAGATCGTGAAGATGCCCGATACCAGGAAGCTCCTCAACGACTCGGGCGCCGACCCGATGACGCGGACGCCCGAGGAGGCGCAGAAGATGTTCCTGACGGCCATCAAGGAGTGGGGCGAGTTTGTCCGCGTCGCCAAGATCGAGCCGCAATGAGGCGGGCGTCTGCGCCTTCGGCTCCAGCACTGCGTCGCCGGTGCCGGTTGCACCTGCGGATTGCGGGCTTCGCCCCAATCCGCCCTACAACCGCGCCACGATCACGTGCGGCGGCGGGGTGGCCGCGTAGAGGTTAGCCACCAGCGCCGTGCGGCGCCTGAGCACCGCGCGCTGGTTGATCGAGCCCTTGTCGGTGACCTCGCCGGCATCGAGCGACGGCAGGTCGGCGATCAGCGTCGCGCCCACCACGCGGTTGGAACTGCCCGTGGCCGCGGCGGCGAAGCTCGTGAGGCGGCGCTGGAACTCCGCGCGCACGCGAGCGTCGGTCACGAGATCCGCGGGGCTGGCTGATGACAGGTCCGGCGCCACCCGCCGGCAGGCCTCGAAGTCGGGGAACACCAGCACGCGGATGTCGTCGAGGTCCGCCCCGGCGATCACCACGTCCTTGGCGTAGGGCTGGCAGTGCTCGATGAAGCGCGCCCTGAGCGGCCCGACGCTGACCCAGGTGCCTGTGGCGAGCTTGAAATCTTCGGCGATGCGTCCGTCGAAAAGGAGGCCCGCGCGCGGGTCGTTCGGGTCTTCGAACCGCACCGCGTCCCCCAGGCAGTAGTAGCCCTCGGCGTCGAACGCCTTGGCGGTCAACTCGGGCTGGCGCCAGTAGCCAGGCGTGACGTTGGGTCCCTTTACGCGCACCTCGAGCTTGCCCTCGCTGGGCACGAGCTTCAATTCGACGCCCGGCACCGGCACACCCATGTTGGTGGAGTCCCTGCTCTGCCACATGCGGGCGATGGCCATCGGCGCGGTCTCGGTGGCGCCGAGGCCGGTGAGGAACAGGATGCCCTCGCCGCACTCGGCCTTGGCCAGTTCCTGTATCTCGTCGAACACCGGCTGCGACAAGGCCGCGCCCGCGAACCACAGCACCTTCAAGCGGCTGAAGAAGGTGCGGCGCAGCTCGGCGTCGGCGCGGAAGAAGGGCAGCAGCGCCTCGTAGCCCTTGGGCACCGTGAAGTACCAGGTGGGCGCCACCTCACGCAGGTTCTTGACGGTGGTCTCGATCAGCCCCGGCGCCGGCTTGCCCTCGTCGATGTAGTAGGTGCCGCCGTTGTAGATGATGAACCCGACGTTGTGGTTGCCGCTCGCCGTGTGGTGCCAGGGCGACCAGTCGAGAATCACGGGAGGCTCGTCGCGGAAGTAGGCGAGCTGGTTGGTGATCATCTCAGCGTTGGAGCACCACATGCGCTGCGTGTTGACGACGCCCTTGGGCATGCCCGTGGAGCCCGAGGTGAACAGCACCTTGGCCACCGTATCCGGTCCCACCTCGGCGTGCGCGGCGTCCACCGCAGCGGTCGGCGCAACGGACAGCAGATCGGCAAAGGCCGTGACCTTGCGCTTGGAAGGCGGGTTGCGGGTGACGATCACCTCCAGGTCCGGCGACACCACCGCCTCGATGGCGCGCTCGAATGCCTTGCCGTCGGCGGCGAACACGAGGCCGGGCGTGAGCAGCGCGAACACGTGGCGCAGCTTGCCGAAGTCCTGGGAGATCAGGGAATAGGCTGGCGAGATCGGCACGTAGGGGATGCCGATATAGATGGCGGCGAGGCCGATCAGGGCGTGCTCGATGTCATTGCCCGACAGGATGGCGATCGGCCGTTCGCGGCTCAGGCCGCGTGCCAGCAGCGCCTGGCCGATCCGCCGCGCCTGGTCCAGCGCCGCTGCGTAGGTGAGCTGGCGCCAGCCGCCGGTGGGCTCGCGCTGGGCGAACAGCACCCGGTCCGGGGCGCGCGCGGCCCAGTACTCCAGCCGCTCGGTGAGCTTCGCCGGGTAGGGCCCGAGCCGGTGCGGCGAGCGCAGGATCAGCGTGCCGTCGGCGCGGCGCTCGACCACCACGTCACGCGGACCGAGGCGCACCGGCCTGAAGCGCGGCGCAGCCGGCGGCGTACGGTGCGCTGGATCGGACATGATTTCCCTCCGGGCCTCCTCCAAGCCTTTGCGCGGCAACCTAAGGCCAGTTTGCGCGCAAGACCAGAGCGGGCGCAGCACGGCAGATTTGGTGGCCTTACAGCGGCGCCACGCTGGATCGGCGGGGGTCGTGTGCCTGGTTTGGATCAGGCTGCAGGCTTGAGGCCCAGGTCCGTCAGGCGAACAGCCAGCTGGGGCGCAAGCCGCGGCCCCAGCTGCTCGCCCGGCCCGGCTTCGCGGGGGGGCGGATAACCGCCCGGCCCCGGATTGCGGTGAATGAAGGTGACGAGGCTCATAGCGTCGACCACCCAGTATTCCCGGAGGCCGAGCCCGGCGTAAACAGGCGCCTTGGTCTGCAGATCGTAGCGCAGGCTCGAATCGGCCACCTCCACGATGAGGAGGGCGGAGGCGGCCGAAACATCCTCCAGCGGAATGGAGCGGGGCCAGAACAGAAAGTCGGGCTCGCGGAACTCGTCAACGCCGATGTAGAGGGTGGTCTCTGTGATGAGATTCACAGGGCTCCCCACGATCAAGGGGAACCAATGCTCCTGCAGCGCCCTTTTCACGACCTCATGGCGGATCCCCTTGGGCGACATCGGCACCACCTCCCCGCCGACCAGCTCGAAGCGTTCGTCTTCCAGGATGATGCCGAGCTCCACCATCGCCTTGACCTCGGCCACGGTCCAGCGGCGCCGCGGCAGCCCCTCGGCGGCCTGCGTCGTATCGGGGAAGCGGTTGGGGCGGAGGTGCTCGTTCATGGGCGCTAGGCTAGCACAGCGACCGGCGCGCGAAAAGTCAGCCCGCTTCGCTTCGCGGGCGAGTCTATCGGTGCCTGAAGATGCGGACTGCCTGGGCGAGGCAGGCCTCGAAGCCCGCGAGGTCACGCCTCTCCTCACCCGGCGGGACGGCGGTGCGGGCGACGGTGCCGCCGGAGGCGATGATGGCCGCTTCGATCATCAGGTTCTCGGCGCCGTCGAAGTCCTCGATCTCCGCCTCAGGGTGGTCGAAGTCGGGCAGCGGCGGCGGCGTGCTGCGATAGATTTCGGCGCGGGCGCGGTAATCGACCACAACGTTGGTGTAGCCCAGCACCGGCCGCCCGAGCGCACGCATGAAGCCCACCTCGAAGGCGGTGCCCGCGTCCATGGACACGCCGCGGAACGGCGTCAGGTTGGCGATCAGCCCATCGCACGACCGCATCAGCCCCTCGTTCGCCTCCGAGATGGCCTGCGCAGCTTCCGCCTTGGCCAGCCCGGCGAGGCCGAGTTGGGCATCGAGCGGAAACACGCCCTCCAGCTCGTGCGCCGCGCACAACCCGGCCTTCCGCGCGCCCACGGCCAGAGCATCGGGGAGGAACACCTCGGGGCCGGCGAGATAGATGCGGGGTGGGGGCATGGCTCAGCTGCTCAACAGTCGTCCAGGATGAGGAGACGTGTTGGCGGCGAGATTCAGGCGGCCAGCCGGCTCTGGGGATAGTGGATACACTGGACGCGGCACCTGTCGCCCCGGCGGATAGGTCAGCGCCCGGCCCGTGGCGTCACGGCTGCGATTTAGCTGGCGGATGGGGGCCATCAAGCAACGCTCATGCCGCGCCAATGTCGTTGCGGCGGACCATGTGGCTCTATTGAGCCTGCGCAGCTTGACTCCCTGCCTCCGGGATTGGATGGAGATCGGGGACGTCTTTTTGGTCCGGGGGCGGGCATGATGCGTGCGCTCGGGGTCGTGGCTATAGTTCTGGTCTGCTCATCTGGTCTGGCAGCCGACTTACTGGACGAACGCGCTGAGCACGCGACGGCCGAGTGGAGGAAGAACGGCCTGCCAATGCCCTCCGCAAGAGTGTTCCGGAAAAGCTACCCGTGGAGTCTCGAGGATGAACGCAAGCGAGGGTTGCCACCGACCCGGCTAGGCGAACGGGAGCTGGAGGCGGAGACCTTCAATTGCCTGGCAGCACAGGCGTCCGTGGCCGCAGTTTTCGCGAGGCAGCACGATCTCCTCGGCAAGGCTGACGGAATGCCTCGCATCACGCACTACATGATCGTGGCTTGCCTGAATCTCGTGACGAAGCTCGGCCGGTAATTAAAGGCGGGGCGGCTGCGCCCCCAAGAAATTCACCCGAGACCCAGATCGGCTAGTCGCACGGCAAGGGAGCGAACTAGCGTCGGCACGAGCATGTCTTCTGCCTGGAATTCCTGGCGATAGCCGTACTCGCCGGTCCGGCGCGGCTCGCGGAACACCGTTGTGACGAGGGTTCGCGCGTTGATCACCCAGTGCTCCCGCCCCCCGGAGGCGGCGTATCGGGGCCTTGGTGTTGAGATCTGCGGGGAGGCTCGAGTGTGTGATCTCGATTTGTGCCGCCTATGCAAGATGCCCCAACTCCAGCAAGACCAGCCCTACGCGCGCCTTTGACTGCGGGCCGTGAGCTTGGGAGCAACCGGGTCAGGCCCATACGTAATGCGGTCTCTAATCCGG
This sequence comes from Hyphomicrobiaceae bacterium, assembly GCA_036555805.1. Taxonomy (GTDB): domain Bacteria; phylum Pseudomonadota; class Alphaproteobacteria; order Rhizobiales; family Hyphomicrobiaceae; genus AWTP1-13. The sequence continues at coordinate 4,695 of DATBKR010000578.1, forward strand.
CCATCCTTGCCATGCACGACGAGTTCTGAACTTGTGCTCTTGGCCAAATCACGAGCCCTAGAAATTGCTTCTGACTGACTCTCAAAAACGCCGCTAGGCCGAGTAGTGCCGGAGCGCTTGACCACCCAGCGGCCTTCTTTGCTAAGCACAACGTGGTAACTGAGCGGATTGGGACCCGTGTGCCTGGTTTGGACGGGCGACGGAGCCGACCTGAGTTCGCCTGCGGCTGCCATCTCGCGGCGGAGCCACTCGGGGGCGATGTCGAAACCATTGGGCCACGTCGGTGCGCCAAACTCCAAAAATACGCGAGAAAAATACGTCTCATCACGCAGTGGTTCGAGCATCGAACCAGGCTCCGCGACCATATCTTTGAAGTGGTGGATACCTTCGCTTCCGTCATTGAAACGGACGCGCAGTCTGAAGCCTCCAAGGCGATCCAATTTTGTTACCTTAGTCAGCATCAAGACCTGCAATCTTCTCTGGTTGCTCGCCCGCACGCGCGCGACGCCAATTTTCGCGCAATTGTGGTTGGTTCGCTAGTGTCCATTCCTTGACGAGACGGGCGGCTCGTCTCGGCAATGCGCCGTCGATCACCGTGCCCGTCTCAATAGATACGTTCGCCTCAAACTCCCCGTAGATTGCCTGAAAATGGGGCGGTGGGTGGTCGCGAACGTACATGCGGATGGCAATGCCGTAGAACCAAGCGATGGTTGGCATTGCGGCGGATCTTAGTTATCCAGGAAGCTCCTTAGCTTCCGGCTCCGGCTCGGGTGCTTGAGCTTGCGCAGCGCCTTGGCCTCGATCTGGCGGATGCGCTCGCGGGTGACGGAGAACTGCTGGCCGACCTCCTCCAGCGTGTGGTCGGTGTTCATGCCGATGCCGAAGCGCATCCTGAGCACGCGCTCCTCGCGCGGGGTCAGGCTCGCCAGCACCCGCGTGGTGGTCTCGCGCAGGTTCGACTGGATGGCCGCGTCGATGGGCAGCACGGCGTTGCGGTCCTCGATGAAGTCGCCCAGGTGCGAATCCTCCTCGTCGCCGATGGGCGTCTCGAGGCTGATCGGCTCCTTGGCGATCTTCAGCACCTTGCGCACCTTCTCCAGCGGCATGGCGAGCTTCTCGGAGAGCTCCTCCGGCGTCGGCTCGCGGCCGATCTCGTGCAGCATCTGTCGGCTCGTGCGCACGATCTTGTTGATGGTCTCGATCATGTGCACGGGGATGCGGATGGTGCGCGCCTGGTCGGCAATCGACCGCGTGATCGCCTGCCGGATCCACCACGTGGCGTAAGTGGAGAACTTGTAGCCGCGGCGGTACTCGAACTTGTCCACCGCCTTCATCAGGCCGATGTTGCCCTCCTGGATCAGGTCCAGGAACTGCAGGCCGCGGTTGGTGTACTTCTTGGCGATGGAGATGACGAGGCGCAGGTTGGCCTCCACCATCTCCTTCTTGGCCTGGCGCGCCTCGCGCTCGCCCTTCTGCACCGCCTTGACGATGCGCCGGAACTCGGTGATCTCGAGCCCCGTCTCCTCGGCCAGCGTGCGGATCTCGTCGCGGATCGACTCGACGTGCTTGCGCTCGTTGCGGATGAACGGCGCCCAGCGGTTCTTGCCGGCGAGGCTTGCCATGCGGTCGAGCCAGCTTTGGTCCAGCTCGTTGCCGTAGTACTCGTCGATGAAGGTCTGGCGCGGCACGCCGTAGTTGTCGGCAAGCCGCATCAGCCGGCTCTCCAACTGCACCAGGTTGCGGTTGATGCGGTAGAGCTGCTCCACCAGCATCTCGATGCGCGCGTTGTTGAGCGAGAGGCTCTTTACGTCCTTGATGATCTCTTCGCGGATTTTGGCGTAGGCGCGCTGCTGCTGCGGGCCGATCTGCTCGTTCGCCACATGCATCTCGACGCGCTTGTCCTGCATCTTCCGCAGCTTGCGGTAGGCCGCGGCGATGTTGTCGAAGGTCTCCAGAACCTTGGGCTTGAGCTCGGCCTCCATGGCCGCCAGCGACATGGCGTTCTCGAAGTCGTCCTCCTCGTCGAGCTCGCTTTCGGGACGCGGTGCGCCCTCCTCACCCTCCTCGCCTTCGACGGCAGGGGGTGCCGCAGCGGGCTGTGGCGCGCCCGCCAGCGCAGGGGCGGGCATGGGAGGCGGCGGCGCCGACTTGGCCTCGGGGCCCTCGTAGGTGGCCTCCAGGTCGATCACGTCGCGCAGCAGGATCTTGGCGTTGTTGAGCTCGTCGCGCCAGATGATGATGGCCTGGAAGGTGAGCGGGCTCTCGCACAGGCCGGCGATCATGGCCTCGCGGCCGGCCTCGATGCGCTTGGCGATGGCGATCTCGCCTTCACG
>DATBKR010000579.1:0-2998 GCA_036555805.1 Hyphomicrobiaceae bacterium
GACCAGGTCGACCTCGCTCGGCGCTATGCCGAAGCCCGCAGCCTGGACGTGGTGGACGTGTACGACGACGCCGCCATCTCCGGCGCCTCGACCCTCAACAGGCCGGGCCTGCTGCGTCTGATAGCGGACGCTCAGGCGCGCCGGTTCGACGTCGTCGTTACAGAGAGCCTGGACCGTCTGTCGCGCAGCCAGGCCGATATCGCCGCCCTCTATGAAAGGTTGCAGTTCCTGGGCGTGCGCATCGAGACGCTCGCCGATGGCGCGGTATCCGAGATCCACGTCGGCCTCAAGGGCACCATGTCCGCGCTGTTCCTGAAGGACTTGGCGCAGAAGACGCGCCGCGGCCAGATCGGCCGGGTGAAGGCGGGCCGCATCCCCGGCGGCAAGAGCTATGCCTACGACGTGCTCAAGGACGGCGACGACAAAGGACGACGCGCCATCAATGTGGCCGAGGCCGACATCGTGCGCCGCATCTTCCGCGGGTACGCCACCGGCAAGGGGCCGCTGGCGATTGTGCGCGACTTGAACCGCGAGGGCGTGCCCGGACCGACCGGCGGACATTGGAACGCCTCGGCCGTGCTCGGCTCACCTAAGCGGCGCAACGGCATCCTCAACAACGAGCTCTACATCGGACAGATCGTCTACAACCGTCAGCGCTTCTAGAAAAATCCGGCGACCGGCAAGCGCATCTCCCGCGAGAACCTCGAGAGGGAGTGGTACCGGCAGCCCGCGCCCGAGCTGCGCATCGTCGACGATCGTATCTGGGAGGCGGTACAGCGCCGGCGGGCCGAGCGCGGCGGACCGCATCTCCATCAGCAGCGTCGCCCGCAGCGGCCCCTGTCTGGGCTGATCTATTGCGGTGCGTGCGGGGCGAGGTTCATCGTCGCCACCCACGACTATCTCAGGTGCTCCGCTCGCACCAACCGCGGTACCTGCGAGACGTCGCGCACCTTGCTGATGAGCGAGGTTGAGCAGCGTGTGCTCTCGGCGCTGCGCAACCATCTGCTCTCGCCCGATGTCGTGGCCTCTGCCGTTGCGGCCTACCGGACCGAGCGCAAGCGCGTGGCCGCGGAGAGGCGGCGCTCGCGCCACAAGCTGGAAGCCGCAGCCGCCGAGGTCGAGCGCAAGATTGCGCGGCTGCTCACCCTGGTCGAGAACGGCCATGCGGACCCGGTGGCGACGGGTCCACGGATCAACGAGCTGGTGGCCGAGCGCAAGCGCCTGGCCGAGGCCCTCAAGCAGCAGCCCGCCTCCAACGTGGTGGAGTTCTTTCCCAAGGCCGCCGAGCGCTACCGGCAGAAGGTCGAGGACATTCACGCCGCCCTAAGCCGGGGGGAGGCTGGCGACCGCGAGGCCATCGCCCTGGTGCGCTCGTTGATCGGCCGCATCGTCGTGCACGCGACGCGGGCGCCCGAGCTGCTCGGTCTGGAAGTCGAAGGCAGTCTCGCCGCGCTGATGAGCGACGCGCCGGAGCTGGAACATTCCGACATAAGCTGCTGCGTGCCCCCGCAACCACCGAGACCGACACGCCGCGCATCTTCGTTCTCCCGGTGTTCGTGGTCTGTCGTGCCACCCATTCCAGGATCGTTCCCAGCTCGCCTTCGAGGGTCGCCTTGATCTCGCCCGAGTCAGGGTCCGGCAAGAGGATCACGCGCGCGATCAGGTTTCGAATGGCTTGTGCCGCCTGGGCGCGGTCGACTGGATCGTTGAGGGTCTCGGCCAAGCGGGCGACCTTGGCGCGGAAGATCTCGGAGACGTTGGGATGCACGTCGGGCGGGACTGCCGCCGCTAGCGTCAGACGCTCCCGAACCCTGCCGCGCTGCAGTTCCAACTCGTCCAGCCGATCAAGCAGGGCCGGCTTGCAGCCGCCGTTCTCGATGATGGTCACCACATCCTTGATCTTGCGCTCCACCTCGGTGAGGGCGCGCCGGTCGCTGTCAACGGAAAGCCGCCGCTCGCGATTGAGGCGGTTCATCTCCTCGGTGTAAGCCCGCATAGCCTCGGCCGCGACCTCCGGTGCCAGCAGCCGCTCCTTGAGCCCCTCCAACACACGCGCCTCCGATCGCGCCGGATGCTGCGGGTGTTCGTGCAGGTGGCGGAGTTCACATGGTTCGAGCAGGCGTAGCGGTCCTGGCCGCGGAGTGCGACCGGCCCGCCACAGCAGCCGCAGAACAGCAGACCGGAGAGCAGATAGCGCGGGCGCTGGGCACCCCGCAGCCGGTTGCGCTTGTGTGCTTCCCTGACGGCCTCGATGGCCGGTGCATGCTGCTCCTCGATCTCCTTCTGCCGCGCCTTGACCGCCTCCCACAGCTCATCGTCGATGATGCGGAGCTCAGGCACCTCGGTAATCACCCAGGCGCTCGGGGGATTGAGGCGCGAGACGCGCTTGCCGGTGTCGGGGGCCTTGATGTAGCGCAGGCGGTTCCAAACCAGGCGCCCGATGTAGAGCTCGTTGTTGAGGAAACCGGTCCCGCGTTTGACATGGCCCCGGATGGTGGTTTCGCACCAGACATGCCCGAAGGGTCCGGGAACGCCCTCGGCATTGAGCTGGCGAACGATCTGGCGCGGCGACGTGTTGGCCGCGAAGGCTCGGAGCACGCGCTGCACGATGGCAGCCTCCGCGGGATTGATCCGCCGGTCACCGGTAATTGGGGTACCGTCGGGCCCCATCGAACGGACCACATCGTAGCCGTAGCACAGCCCGCCACCTGACTTGCCGGCCGCCACCCGTCCACGCAACCCGCGCCGTGTCTTGTCGGCAAGGTCCTTCAGGAACAGGGCATTCATGGTGCCCTTGAGCCCGACATGCAGCTCGGAGACCTCACCCTCCGAGAGGGTGACGATCTTCACCCCGGCAAACATCAGGCGCTTGTAGACCGCTGCCACATCCTCCTGGTCGCGCGACAGCCGGTCCATGGCCTCGGCGAGGACAACTTCGAACCGCCCGCCGTGTGCGTCATGCATAAGTTCTTGAATGCCCGGGCGGATCAGCGACGCA
>DATBKR010000580.1:0-14124 GCA_036555805.1 Hyphomicrobiaceae bacterium
AGTCATGCACCGCACACATACATTATGAAGCGAGATACACTATCCCCGGTGCCCCAATCTGTGCTTTGGGCGTTCCTCGATTAGGTCGCTGTCCGGGGTCGCTAGGCAAAACGCCTCGCCCCTCCGCGCCTGCGCTATCCGGGCCAACGCGCCCGCCCCAATCTCGTCATCCCGGCACCGCGAGTGCCCGACAGGGCACGAGCGGGACTCGGCCGGGACCCATGCACTCTTGAAGCGCTCTCACGAGCTAAGACGGTCGCACCGAGAAACGCTTGGGGCGGCGGTCACGGGCTGCTCCCCAAGACCTTTCTCAGCGTCGATACATAACGATCCGCCTCCGCATGAAGCCAGTCGGCAATACGGTCCCAATTGCCCTTGTCATTCACATCGAGTCTTAGGTGCTTGATAAAGAGGTAGCGGGGGTTGTTGAAAGGGGCTTGCAGCCGCCGTTCAAGCTCTTGCTCGCAGGGTTGGAGGAGATCGGCTGCCGCTTCATAGTCGCCACCGCGCGGACAGCGAATGAAGATACCGGGCCCGCTCTGGGCGAGGTATTGGGCCACCACAAGGCCGTACTCGGGCAACTCGCGCCAACCGCGAGCTCGCCGCCCAGCTCTTGGTGGGATCGCCCTCTGATGGATGACGCTGCAAGATATGAGCCCAGAGCTCGCGGCGGAGTTCGCTGAGCCCCGAAGGAACCTTGCTCCTCGCCGAGTGCTGAAACTGACGGTCCCAATTGTTCGGTCGCTCGATGACCTTGAACACCGGGACCATTGGCGAATCGTGGATACGTACAACCGATAGCTTGATGGCAAAGAACGCGAACGGGTCCTCCGTATGATCATTCAGCCAGCGAACGGCTGAGAGGTGTGCCTCGCGAAAATCAGGTGCGATCCAGATAATGGTCGTAGCATTGAGACCAGCAAGGTAGATCAATATCTGCCCGAGATGCCCGTGGTCGCTCGACTTAAACTGGTTCTCTATCAGAACGACGCTGTCGTTTTCAGAATTCCGCGCAATGATGTCGGCGGAGAAGTTCTCGACCGCAACTTCCGTGTCGGTCAGTTCAAGCGGCATGCCGATGGCGTTAGAGAGGCGATCGAGGTTCTCTGCGAGCCAGGGTGTAAAGTCACGCGCCTCGTGTGCCCAGGCTTCGGCCAATGGAACGTCGTCCAATGTCGCGAACCGGCTTGTAAGTGCCATGAAGCTATCGCCCCCCTGCCTGTCCACCTTTTGCAGCGTGCACCATTATCTGAATTGAGAGCAAGGTGCCAAGTATTGCGTCCTACGGCCTCCCCGCCGCGCCGCCGGTCCCAGCACGGCCACGGTCGCCACCAGGGAGGCCATCGACGGGGACTTCGGAGAACGAAGGTAGTAGGGCGGATTAGCGAAGCGTAATCCGTCACTTGATGCGGACAATCGGCGGATTACGGGCTTCGCCCTAATCCGCCCTACGCCGTGCCCGACGTCACCCGCGCGCCACGTTGGCCGTGCGCACGGGCGCGCCGAACTTGCGGTGGCACACGTCGGCGAGGGCGGCGACGCCCTCCCGGATGGCCGTGTGCGACGGGTTGGCGAAGCACAGCCGCAGCCGGCTCCTGCCGTAGGACTTGTCCGTGGTCCATTCCGGGCCGGGGTTGATGGCGATGCCCTCGGCGAGGGCCGCCTGCGCCAGCTCGCGCGTATCGACGCTGTCCGGCAGCTTCACCCACAGAAAGATGCCGCCCGGCGGGTCGTCGAACTCCGCCGCCGTCCCGAACTGCTCGGCCAGCGCCTCCATCAGCGTCACGAGCTTGGCGCGCAGGCCGGCCCGCAGCCTCGGCACGTGGGCCTCGAAGTGGGCCGGGCAGAACTCGCCCAGCACCATCTGCTCCAGAGCCCCGGAGCCGGCATCCGTCTTGAGCGGCAGGATGTGCCTGAGCACATCCCAGCGCGCCACGATGTAGCCCACGCGCAGTGCCGGCGAGATGGACTTGGAGAACGAGCCGATGTGGACCACGCCCTCGCCCCCGGCCATGGCATGGAGCGCACGCGGCCGCTCGCCCTTCCAGACCAGGTCGGAGTAGCACTCGTCCTCGAAGATCGGCACGCCGTAGCGCCGCGACAGCGCCAGCAGCTCGGCGCGGCGCGCCTCGCCCATGATGGCGCCGGTGGGGTTCTGCACGGTCGGGATGGTGTAGACGTACTTCGGCCGGATGCCGAGGCCCTCCAGGTCCTCCAGCGCCGCCGCCAGCGCGTCCATGCGCAGCCCCTCGCCGTCGAGTGGGATGCCCACGGCATTGACCCCGAGGCGCGCCAGCCGCGACAGCGACCCGCCGTAGCTCGCCTGCTCGATCAGCACGGTATCGCCGCGGGCCAGGAACAGCGCGTTGACGAGATCGATCGCCTGCAGCGACCCGGACGTGATGAGGATCTCGTCCGCATCGCAGGCGATCCCGGCGTGCACCTGGAGCTTGCGCGCCAGGAACTCCCGCAGCGGGCGATAGCCGAGCGGCCCGCTCTCCAGGCCGTAGGTGGCGAGCGTGCGCCCCTCGCGCCGGAGGACCGCGTTGGCCGCCGCCAGCAGGCCCTCCAGCGGCACATGCTCGGGGTCGTTGTGGCCGCCTACGAAGTTGTACTTGGCGAATCCGGTCCACCTGGCCACGGGCGGAGGCAGGCCCGGCGCCAGGAGCGGCGCGAGATGGAACGGCGAGACGTTCATCGGCGTAACCCCCAGGGCGATTTCCCGGTCAGACCCCTCGCAACCGGGGCTACGGCTTATGCACGAGCGCAGGCGCGAGGGATCTGACCCCGGCTTAGACACGCCTGCAGCATGGCCCGACCCGGCCGCCAACGCCAGCCATCGCGCACGCATGGGCGATCGACCGGCATCGACCGCGGAAACGCGCGTTCCGACGGGATAGGGCAGGCCGCTACGCCCTCACCTGCGTGACCCGCCGCCGCTTCGGCCGAACGCCTCGCGCGCCCAGCACGGATAGCCGGCGTAAACGCCTGCGGGGTCCTCGGCTCGGGCCCGCCGCTCGCACTCGGCCTGCTCGCTCGAATAATAGCCGCGCTGCCCATACCCGTAGCCGGGCTGCCGGTAGTAGTAGCGAGGCTGGTAGTAGCGGGGTCGATAGTACCGTGGCTGGTAGTAGCCGTGGTGCGCGCCATACGCGGGGCCGCCGCGAGCGTTCTTGCGGGCGTCGGCGGCGCCGGCCAGCGCCACGGCGCCACCCAGGATCATGGCGGTCGCGAGCAGTGCGCGCATATCGCCTCCAGCGGTGGACAGTTAGCCCACTGAAGCTGGGTGGCAAGCCCGTCCGCCCCAATGCGGAGAATCCCCGACCCGGAGCCAGGGCAACTCCCGTCATGGCGACCGCGCCGGCGGGCAGACCCTCGCCCTCGGCGCCGCGCCGCGTCGCACCGTGGAGGGCCGCGTTCGGCGCTACGCCGCCTTCTTGCGGTTCGCCTCCAGCCGCGAATCCACCAGAGCCACGGTGGCGTCGATCACCGGATGGCTCAGGCCCTTCTGCCTGGCGATCAGCTGCACCAGCTTGTCGGCGCGCTCGATGTTGGGGGCGCCGTTGTTGAGGGCGCGCGCGGCCGAGGCGGGGCGCACGAGGCTCTGGGCCGCCGCCGCGTACTTCTCGAACGGCACCAGGTCGTTCGGGTTGGCGCCGAGCTTCATGCACAGGTCGTTGACGAAGTTGTACACCGAGCGCGAGGTGTCGAGGTCGCTGTGCACCGCCTCCTGGGCCGTACGCATGCCGTCCTTGGTCACGCACCGGTAGTTGCCGGCGAGCAGCATGGCCCACTTGGCGAGCGGGACGAAGATCGAATCGTGCACCTTGAGTTTCACCGGCAGCTCGATCTTGCCCTCCGGCGTATCGAGCCGCGCCGCCTCCACGTCCTTCTCCAGCTGGCGCAGGATCGCGGTGCTCTTCTCATCGTCGAACTTGGCCACCTTGAAATTCGTGGGCAAGGTGACCATCAGCACGTTGACCTTCTCCTCCGGCGGGCGGATCGCCTGCGGGTCGGGGCTGTTCAGTGTCATGGCCTTGGGATCGAAGGAATCCCAGACGGTGGGATCCGTGTATGCCGGCCGCAACGCCTCGTGGTCGAGGCCGGGGATGCGCTTCATGTAGGGCAGCGGCGGCAGGTTCATGATCGACATGCACGGCACGCGCGACCTGGCCACTGCATCGAGCAGCTCGCGCACGCCGGCCGAGCGGTACTGCGGCTCCTGCATGCACAGGCCCACCAGGTCGTAGTCCTTCGGGTCGACGCCGGCAGCGCCGCCCGCCGTCACCTTGCCCGGCAGCCGCCGCGAATCGAGCACCACGGGCTCCTTGCGGCCCCGCACCGGCAGCCGCACCCGGAAGCCTTCCGCGTTGATCAGCTCGGCCTCGGGCGGCAGGCAGACCAGGTGGATGGCATGGCCGCCGAACAGCAGCTTGGAGGCCAGCAGCGACCCGTAGGACGCGCCCATCAGCAGGATATTGTACGTCGTCATGCTTCCTCCCCTCGTGCCTGGCAGGGGTCAGACCCCTCGCGCAAACGCTGCCATTGCAGATCTCTACGTTGAGGCGAGGGGTCTGACCCCGTCTCGATGCGACAATGCTAGGCCTGGGCCCCTCGGCGGGCAACGGCCCGCATCCGACGCAAGCGCACACCTCGTCTGCGCCCCTTTTTGCCGCGTCATCGAGCATTCCCCGGGCGGTGCCACTTGATCCCCGTCAAAGCTGCTCCCACGTGGGAAATCCAGGGTTCATTCCAGAGCGGAAAGGGCCAATTTCATGACGACCCCGGTCGAGGTACGTTTTCACGGTATCGAAAAGAGCGACGCCATCGAGCAGCGGGTACGCGAGAAGGTTGCCAAGCTGCAGAAGCATTTCCAGCGCATGACGAGTTGCCGCGTCGGTATCGAGGCGCCGCAGCGCTCGCCGCAGAAGCCCAAGGTCTTTCAGATCAAGATCGAGATCGGCATGCCGCGCCGGGAGCCGATTGTGGTGAGCCATGAGCGCGTAGGCAGCCATGCCGGCGAAGAGCTGTGCCTCGCCATCCGCGACGCCTTCGAGGCCGCCACGCGCAAGCTCGACGGCGCCGCCGCCCGCATCGGCCAGCGCAGCAAGCTCGACCGCGGCCGCCGCAAACCCCGCCCCGCCCTGGAGGAGCAGGGGGCCTGACGCGATCAAACCAATCGCCTGTACCGGCGAGCCAATGTTCTCACCGGTCATCCCGGCCAATGGATCCCCCTGGGCGATGCGAGCGCTTGCGCGAGCGGCGCTCCGATCCGGGATCTCGGGAGCTCGATGACAGGTGGAGATGGCGCCGTGCTGGCCTCAGCTGCGGGGCGAAGTCTTGGCGGGCGCCGCCGGCGCGGACCGGGGTGGCTCGGCGGGCAGATCGAGCTCCGCCCTGGGCCAGGAGAAGTCGTCCGACCGGCCGGGCCGGGGCGGCAGGCGCTCGCCCTTGAACCACACCTGGTAATAGGGCTGGCCGGGCATCGCCTTGCGCGGCGCGCCGGGGCCGCCCAGCGGCGTGACCGAGCTCAGCACCACAAGGCCGCCGCCCACGTCGTCGGCGAGCGCATCGCCCATCTGCGAGGGCCGGTCGCCGGTGTCGCGACGCGTGAGGAGCTGCAATACGGCGGCCGAGATCGGCGGCCGGGGAAGCTCCACGGTCACGGTCTCCTCGCGACCGCTCGTGCCCACCGTCCTGAGCGAGATGCGGCCGTTGTCGGCTTTCGTATCCCCCGACGCCTCCGGCGCGAGCGCCGCCGCCGCTGGGGCGGCCGTGCTCGTCTTCGCCGTGGCCCTGGCAGCCTCCTTGCCGGCCCCTTCCTTGGCGGGGCTGATGCTGCCCTTCCAGCCGCGATCCGCCGGGCGCGGGCGCAGCGCGGCGATGCGCTTCTGCTCGCCCTCGGCGCCCGCAAGCGGGATCGACCGCTCGCTGCGCGCCTGGGACAGGTCGCGCTTGATCTCGCGCTCCACGAAGTACGCGAGCTTGCGGTTTCCAGCCGGCGTGAACAGCACGCCGTCGGGCGCGCGCACCAGCCGCTGCTGGCCTGCGATATCGGGCCCGTAGGGGGTATAGTTGCCGGCCTCGTCGGAGAAGTGCGCGCTGATGTCGATGTACTTGATGCCGTTGAGGTAGGCCTTCTCGCGCACCACGTCGTTGACCGCCTGCGCCGGCTCGTTCACCTCGGGACGCCGCATGATCGGCAGGCCCACCCAGTAGACCGCCGCGCCGCGCTTCTTCAGCGTCTTGACGAGCCGGTCCACGCGCCGGCCGTACTCGGCCCGCCATTCAGGAGATCCCACGACGATATACTCGCGCGCCGAGGCGCGCATGTTGTAGCGGTCGTTGTAGCCGAGCATGACGACGGCGATGTGCACCGTGTCCTTGCTCGCCTCTTCGGTCTTGAGCTCGTCGTCGAACTCTGGCCGCGTGATGCCCGCGAGCGGTCGGCGCCGGCGCTGCAGCTGCAGGCGCGTATCGTCGCTCATCGCATCGACCAGGCCGCCGAGCAGACCCTCCGCGAACACGTCGCCATAGACCTGCATCCGGTAGACATCGCCCGCCGGGAACGGCGTGATGTAGCTCGTGCCGCCAAACAGCTCCTGTCCCAGCGCGGCCGCCGCTGGCGGCAGCAGCAGCGCCCCCAGAACGGCCAACTTGGCAAGGCAGGCACGCATCGACCCGTCCTCACTCGCGACACGGCATCACGGCCAACGAACAGGCCGGGGCACCACCATGGGCCGCGCCGTGCGGCGCGGCAAGGCCCGCCCCTACTTGGCCTCTACCGCACGCGCCCCTAGCGCCCCCTTAACCGGCTGGGCCGGACGGGCGCCAGCCTTCTCGGCCGGCGCGGCCTTGCGCAGGTGCCCCAGCAGCGCTTCCGACGGCCAGCAGTCCACCTCGAGCCCGTTGGCTTGCTGGTAGGCCCCGATCAGCGCCCTGGTGTTCATGCCGGCCTTGCCGTCGATCTTGGCGACTGCATAGCCGCGCTCCTGCAGCCGCTCCTGCAACTCCCCGATATCGCGCGCACGCAGCTGGCGCACGGCCGCCCACGGCGTCTCGAAGGTGCCCTCTCCGGCGATGCGGTCGGACAGGTCGCCCACGAACAGCGCGTACAGGTCGGAGATGTTGTAGCGCTTGATCACCATGAAGTTCTCCAGCGCCAGGAACGCCGGTCCGTGCGCGCCGCCGGGCGTGAGGATGAACGCCTCCGCATCGAGCACGCGGTCGGGGAACGCGCGCCCGCGCGTGCGCACCACGCCAAGCTTTACCCACTCGCGCATCGGCCGCGCCGACGGCGGCCCCTCGAGCCGGCACGACAGCCCGGCGGGCAGGCGCACCTCGTAGCCCCAGGAATGGCCGGGCACCCAGCCCCTGGCGCGCAGCTGACTGGCAGCCGACGCCAACGCGTCGGGCACCGAGCCCCAGATGTCCTTTTTGCCGTCACCGTCGAGATCGTAGGCCAGCGCGTAGTATTCCGACGGCATGAACTGCACGAGGCCCATGGCGCCGGCCCACGAGGCGTTCATTGTCTCGCGCGTGCGCACGCCGTCCTGCAGCATCCTCAGGGCATAGATCAACTCGGTGCGGAACAGCTCCTTGCGCCGGCCCAGGTAGGCCTGGGTGGCCAGCGCCTGGACGGCGTAGTGCGGGGAGCGGTGCGAGCCGAAGGCGGATTCGCGTCCCCAGATGGCCAGCACCACCGGGCCGGGCACGCCGATCTGGCGCTCGATCTTGTCCAGCACGTCCCGGTACTTGGCGAGCAGCGTCCGGCCCTGGCCGGCGAGGCTGGCAAGATAGCCCGTATTCAGGTACTCGGCCGGGGTCCTGGTAAACTCCGCCTGTCCCTTGGCGTCGCTCTCTTTCTTCCCCGGCAGCACGAGGTCGGGAAGGGTCAGATCGAGGGCCACCCCCCGAAACGCGGCGTCGAACGTGGCGCGCGACACGCCCTGCGCCTGCGCCTCCGGCCACAGCTCTTCCAGGAACCGGTGGAAGCTGTCGGCGTTCTGGGCCACAGCCCGGGATGTGCGAGCCGTCAGTGGCAGGCAAGCCGCCAGGATCAAGCCGAGCGCCAGCGGCGCGAAGCGCCGGATGCCGGAGATGCGCAAGATCGTGCTTTCCCTCTTGTGGCTACCCGCTTCAGCCAGCTAGCCGATTCGATGCCTATATTTGTGGCTCTTGCGTTGTGACTGTGCAGGCTCAACCATAGCGTAACCGAAATTGCAAGAAAGGACGCCCTCTTCACATGGCTAAGCCCATTCGTAAGGCCGTGTTTCCCGTCGCCGGGCTCGGCACCCGCTTCCTGCCCGCCACCAAGGCCGTGCCCAAGGAGATGCTGACGGTGGTGGACCGACCCATCATCCAGCACGTGGTGGACGAGGCGCGTGCCGGCGGCATCGAGCATTGCATTTTCGTCACCGGCCGCAACAAGGGGGCGATCGAGGATCACTTCGACAGCCAGTTCGAACTGGAGCGCACGTTGGCAGAGCGCGGCAAGACGGCCGAGCTCGCGGCGCTCCAGCGCGACCTGCCGAAGCCGGGCCAGACCAGCTTCACGCGCCAGCAGGCGCCGCTCGGGCTCGGGCACGCGGTCTGGTGCGCCCGCGAGATCGTGGGCGACGAACCGTTCGCGCTGCTGCTGCCCGACGTGCTGCACTACGCGGAAAGCCCGTGCGTCGGCGAGATGATCGCGGCCTATGCCGAGCGCCCCGGCAACTACATCGCGGTGGCGCCGGTGCCGGCGGACCAGACGCACCAGTACGGCATCGTGGGACTGGAGAACCCCGGCGCGAAGACCTCGCGCATCACCCGCATGGTGGAGAAGCCCAAGCCCGGCACGGCCCCGTCGAACCTGCACATCTCCGGTCGCTACATCCTGGAGCCCGAGATCTTCCGCATCCTGGACGCCGGCGAGCGCGGCGCCGGCGGGGAGATCCAGATCACCGACGCCATGATCCGCCTGGCCGAGACGCGGCCGTTCTACGCCTTCCGCTTCGGCGGCACCATCTACGACTGCGGCACCAAGATCGGCTTCCTCGCCGCCAACGTCGCCTACGCGCTTGCCCGCCCCGACCTGGCCCCGGCGCTGCGAGGCGAGCTGAAGAAGCTCTTGTAGGTTGGGTCAACGCCGGCGCAAGCCGGCGGCAGACCCAACACCCCATCAATGTCAGGTTCGTTGGGTCTCGCTACGCTCGACCCAACCTACGCGACTCATATCTCGTGGAGTGCCTTGCGAAAGGTCTCGAAGGCGCGCTGCTGATCCGAGTGGCGTTGCCGTGCGTCATCCCTGAGGCGGGCGAGGGCGGCGGACTCGCCGTCCGGAACGAAGTAGTCCTCAACCAGATCGGAACCGGATCGGCGGGAGCCTCCTTCGATTCAATGGCGTAAGGTCGCTCACTGTGTACATCACGACACGCCGTTGCTCAATCACCACCTCGGCAGGTTGCCTCAGCCCATGAACCCGAGGATCGCCGCTGCGACCGCGTCGGGCTGGTCGAGCTCGGCCAGGTGGCCGGCGCCGGGGATGATCCGGACCTCGGTCTCGGCGCCGATGGCAGTGGCGATGGCATCGGCGTAGCTGCGCGGCAACAGGCGGTCCTCGCTGCCCCACAGGATCAGCGTCGGCGCCTTGATGAGCGGGAGTCGCCGGTCGAGTCGCGTGTTGCCGAGCGGCCAGAAGATGCGCGCCGCGGCCTCGGCCGCGCGCGTCTGCTCGATCGGCCATTCCACCGAGTTCGCGCCCGCCGGCATCTCCTTCAGGGCCTTGTAGACCTCGGGCCGCGCCGTCATGAGGGCGGCCAGTTCGTCGGCGCGCTGCGCCCACGGATCGGCCGCAGGGTCGTTCGCATCGTAGAGGCCGAACGGCGCGATCAGCGCCAGCCGCCTCACCTTCTCGGGCCAGATCGCCGCCACCTCGGCGGCGAACGAGCCGCCCACGGAGCTGCCGGCTAGATCGGCGCCGGCGAGGCCTGCCTTGTCGATCAGGTCGCGCACGGCCAGCACCCAGTCGAGATGCGTGTCGAGCACCGTGTGGCCGCGGTCGCCGCCCGGGAAGCCCGGCAGTGACGGCACGATCACGGTGCGCCGCTCGGCGAGACGGTCGAGGAACGGAGTCCACTTCGGCAATCCGCCGTAGCCGGCCAGGAACCCGAAGCGCGGCCCGCTGCCCTTGCGCCACACGCGCGTGGCAAACCCGTTGATGTCGACGATCAGGGTCTGTGGCTCGGTCATGCTTTCCACCCGTCATCCCCGGAAGCTGAGGGCGCAGCTCGAAGCTATCCGGGACCTCCCGAAACGAGTCGAACCTGTTGCCCGAGGTCCCGGTTCGGAGCGCAGCTCGCCTTCGGCTCTCCGACCGGGATGACGGGTGGTTCTTCGGGCCGCGCCTTCACTCGGCAGCCCCCGCGGACATGACCGGCGAAACCGCTGCACGCTGGCCCTGCTTCAGAGCGTTCGGCCACCAGCGGTTCTCCCACTCGGAGAACAGCGGGCGGAGCTTGGGGATCACCTTCTCGGCGAACAGGCGGGTGTTGTACCTGACGGTCTCGCTCGGCAGGCTGCCGAACTGCAAGAGCAGCATCAGCTGGCCAACATTGAGCGTGGTCGCCAGTTCGTTGAGCTGCTCGACCACCTCGTCCGGCGAGCCGATGATGAGATAGCCGTTGTCCACGATGCCCTGCATGTCGCGCGCCAGCGACTGCAGCCTGGCGGGCCCGGCGGCAGCCGTGGACGGGCCCGAGGTCTTGCCCTCGGCTGCCGCCTTCACCTGGCTCTCGATGCCCGCGCGCTGGGTTGCCTCGGTGACATAGCCGGGCGGCCCCGCGAAGCGCGGGTCCACGTGCAGGCAGCGGCCGTAGAAGTATTCGGCGGCCTCGGTGTAGAGGTCGAGCGCCTGGCTCCGGCTCTCCGCCACGCCCACCATCTGGGCGAAGCCCGCGCGATACGGATTGCGGTCCTTGCCCAGCCGCGCCATCTCCTCCCAGAAGCCCTTCATCACGGTCTGCGCCATCTTATAGCCGTAGTAGGAGAGGTAGCAGAACACGTAGTCCATCTGCGCCGCCCAGCGCCAAGTCTCCACCGAGCCGGCGCCGGGAATCCAGATCGGGGGATGCGGCTGCTGAATCGGGCGCGGCCAGACGTTCACGTAGCGCTGCTGGTTGAAGCGGCCCTTGAAGGCGAAGACGTCCTTCTCGGTCCAGGCGCGCAGGATGAGGTCGTGCGCCTCGTGGTAGCGGTCGCGCAGCAGGCTCGGGTTGGTGCCGTAGGCGAAGGTCGTGTCCATGGGCGTGCCCACCGGAAAGCCGGCGATCAGCCGGCCGCCCGAGATGCAGTCGATCATGGCGAATTCCTCGGCCACCCGCGTCGGCGGATTGTAGAGGGCGATGCTGTTGCCCAGGACGCAGATGGCCACGTCGGTGGTGCGGCGCGCCAGCGCGGCGGCGATCAGGTTTGGCGACGGCATCAGGCCGTAACCGTTGGCGTGGTGCTCGTTGCAGCAGATCGCATCGAAGCCGCATTCGGCGGCGTACTCAAGCTCGTCGAGGAAGTCGTTGTACATGTGGTGTGCGCGCTTGGGGTCAAGCAGCGAGGAGGGGATATCGACCCAGACGGAGCGGTGCTTCTCCTTGAAGTCCGGAGGCAGCTCCTTGTAGGGCATCAGATGGAACCACAGGAACTTCATGGGGCAGCCTCCCCGTTCCGCCCGTGTCTTGTGCGGCGTGTAGGTTGGGTCAAGCGCAGCGAGACCCAACCTACGGCGGCCAAGGGAAGTCGGACAAGCGCGGATGTCGTCCGCCCGCTTGCGGATTTGGACCGGGGATCGGGAATCAGAAATCGGGGGACGCGGCGCGTCCCCCTGAAACCTGACCACTGAAGCCTGATACCTACGACTGCGGCGGTGGCTGGGGACCCTCGCTGGCCGGACCCGAGGGGCGGTTGCGCCGTTCCTGCATGTACTCGTCGAACTCGGCACGGTCGCGGGCCATCCGCAGCCGCTCGAGGAAGGCGCGGAACTCGCTGGCCTCCTCCTCCAGCTTGCGCAGCGCCTCCTCGCGGTACTCGTCGAACGCGCGGTTGCCGGTTTCGCGCAGGCCATGCCCGCGATGACCGCGCCGCTGCTGCAGGCGCTCCTCCCAGCGGGCGCGCTTGCGCTCCCAGTGCTCGGCGGCGCGGTTCACCCGCTCGATGGCCCGCGTGCGCCATTCGTCGACGTCCCCGCCATAGCGGTGCCATCCGCATCCCATTCCCATCCGTCCACTCCATATGATGTAGGCCAGGATTGCCAGACCGATGGGCCAGTACACGATAAAGCCCAGCACCATCAGTGCGATCCAGGCCGGCCTGCCGAAGTCGTCTATGCGCCCGATGACCCCATGCATTGCGGTCGTACTCCCGGTCCGAGATCCCGTGTGAATGTTTATAACATTTACATAGCGCGGGCAGCTGCACCGTCAAGCGGATGACGGGAATGTGATCGGAGGTGGGCGCCGGGGATCGGGCGTCGTCGCGGTTTCGGCAGCCGGCCAGAAAGCACTCAGGAAGGGAAGGGCATCGAATTGCCCGAGTGCCGAGTGTCGACCCCGATCCCCGACGCCCGACACCCGTCGGGCCTTGCTGTCGGGCACTGCCGAGGGGCATTGCCTTGACTTTCACCAGGACCGCCGCCAGAACCGCCGGCGGGAGACCCCTCCCCACCGAGGGGCGGCTATCTGGAAGGGTAGGCTCATTATGGCCACATCCGTGCGGCCGGCGCAGAAGCCGGTCAACCGCAATTTCTCCTCCGGCCCCTGCGCCAAGCGCCCCGGCTGGTCCCTCGAAGCCCTCGACGACGCGTTTCTCGGCCGCTCACACCGCGCCAAGGAAGGCAAGGTGCGCCTGAAGCGCGCCATCGAGGAGACCAAGGCGCTTCTGGGCCTGCCCGCCGGCTACGTCTGCGCCATCGTGCCCGCCTCCGACACCGGCGCCTTCGAGATGGCCATGTGGACCATGCTGGGCCAGCGCGGCGTCGATGTGCTGGCGTGGGAGAGCTTCGGCGAGGGCTGGGTGACGGACGTCTCCAGGCAGCTCAAGCTCAAGGACCTGCGCCTCCTCAGGGCCGAGTACGGGCGGCTGCCCGACCTGCGCGAGGTCGACTTCAATCGCGACGTGCTGTTCACCTGGAACGGCACCACCTCCGGCGTGCGCGTGCCGAACGGCGACTGGATACCCGCCGACCGCGCCGGGCTCACCTTCGCCGATGCCACCTCGGCCGTGTTCGCCCAGCCGATCGCCTGGGACAAGGTGGATGTGGCCACCTTCTCCTGGCAGAAGGCGCTGGGCAGCGAGGCCGCGCACGGCATGCTGATCCTGTCGCCGCGGGCCATCGCCCGGCTGGAAAGCTACACGCCGCCGTGGCCGCTGCCCAAGGTGTTCCGCCTCACCAAGAGCGGCAAGTTCATGGCGCCGGTGTTCGAGGGCGAGACCATCAACACGCCCTCCATGCTGTGCGTGGAGGACTACCTCGACGCGCTCGCCTGGGCCAAGGGTATCGGCGGCCTCCAGGCCCTGCACGCCCGCGCCGACGCCAACGCCAAGGTGCTCTACGACTGGGCCGCGAAGACGCCGTGGCTGCAGCCGCTGCCTGTCGATCCCGCGACCCGCTCCAACACGTCCGTATGCCTCAAGGTCGTCGACCCGGGCGTGGCCGGCCTGCCGGTCGATGCACAGCGCGCCTTCGTGAAGCAGATCGAGGCGATCCTGGACAAGGAGGGCGCCGCGCACGACGTCGCCGGCCATCGCGACGCCCCGCCGCACCTGCGCATCTGGACGGGCTGCACCATCGAGGCGTCGGACCTTCAGATCCTCACGGCCTGGCTGGACTGGGCCTTCGCCGAGGCCAGGGCCGGCCTCGCCAAGGCGGCATAAGTTTGAAGGGGTCAGACCCGCGTCTGACCTGGCGGCTTGATCAACCAGCTTGGAGGTGAGGGGTCTGACCCCTCAATCACGCATGTCCCCCCGCGTCCTCATCGCCGACCAGCTGTCCCCCGCCGCCGTCTCCATCTTCAAACAGCGGGGCATCGAGACCGACGTGAACGTCGGGCTGCCCAAGGGCGAACTGGAGAAGATCGTCGGCGACTACGACGGCCT
>DATBKR010000581.1:0-15595 GCA_036555805.1 Hyphomicrobiaceae bacterium
TGGTGCGGGCGCTCAACGACTACGAGGGGGCCGTCATCCTGATCAGCCACGACCGGCACCTGGTGGACGCCTGTGCCGACCGGCTGTGGATCGTGCGCGGCGGCACGGTGCGCGCCTACGACGGCGACATGGGCACCTACCGCGCCGAGTGCCTGGCCGAGCGCGGGGACGAGCCGCCGGGGCCGCGTGCGCCGGCCATGGGGAACGGGCAGGCCCGGATCTCGCCGCAGGACGCGCGGCGGCAGGCGGCGGAGGCGCGCGCGGCGCTGGCGCCGCTGAAGAGGGAGGTGGCGAAGACCGAAGCGGAGATCGAGGGCCTGGTCCGGCAGATTGCCGCCATCGATGCGTCGCTCGCCGATGCCGGTCTCTATGCGAGGGATGCCGACCGCGCCCAGGTGCTGGCGCGCGAGCGCGGCGCCCTGGAGCGCGCCCGCGCGGCGGCCGAGGATGCCTGGCTCGCCGCCAGCGAAGCCTACGAGACGGCTCAGGCGCAGTCCGCACAGAAGAGCGCGTAGCTAGATTGCGGCCGGCGGGGCGCCGCGCCGGCGCAGAGCGCTACGCGGCGAGGGACCGGCCGGCAAGCCGCTCCAATATCCGCAACGGTGAGAGCTCGGGCCGGAGCTGGGCGGCGACCGGAAGCTCGAAGGTCTGCTCCAGGGCGAACTGTCCTTTTATGGCGGCGTGGGGGACCAGATCGGTGAAGACCACCCAGGTGCTGCCGGCGGGGAAGGCGATCTCCTGGCGCCGCGCTTCGCGCTGATAGCGGGCGTCGCGTTTGGCGCGGTCGTGCAGCTGCAGCATCACATGGTCGTATTCCGTCCGCTGCCCTTTGGTGACGCCGAACAGGGCCTCGATCCGCGCCACGCCGGGCATCGCGCGCCGCACGTCGGGAAGAAACCTGCGCGCGAGTGCTTCGAACGGCTCGCCGACCTGCCAGACCCTGGGCTTGCCCGACGGATTGACGTTGCTGAAGGCCCGCAGGATGCGCGCTCCTCGCATCGGCCGCGAGGGGAAGGCATCGGCATGCAGGAGCCGGTCGTCCTTGCGATAGGACGGCGGCTGGCGCCCTTCGATCTCGTGGGGGCGGAAGCTGGTGCGCGCCTGCTTGAGGGCCGGTGCGTATCGCGGGAGCAGGCCTTGCAGAAGTGCACGGGTCAGCGCCGCGTACCGGCCCATCATGGCCATCAGCTCACGCTCGTCGCCACCTTCGGTCTTCGCGCCTTTCACCTCTCCGGCTCCGGGATCGAAGCTGATGTTCTTCGCCTTCTGGTCGGACCACGCCGAGGAGACAAGCCGCAGCTCTCCTTTGTCGAACGGAAAGGCGAGATGCTCGAAATAGAGCACCCGGCCCTGTTCGAGCGCCTCGATCGCGCGCCCCTGGTCCTCCGCCGCGAAGGGCAGGTCCCAGGCCGTTGCTTTGAAGGGTTCCAAGGCATTCATGGGCATGGCTGTGTGGCCCCGATTGCCATCCGAATGACGATGCAACCTCTAGTTGATATAGACCTCAATGCCTACCGCGGCGAATACGTTGTCAACAGATTTCCGTCGGGACGCGAAGACCGAAAGCAGGTGGCGCGGTGGAAATCCGAGCTCAGCAACTCGCGGCTCGTCTAACGCGATCGCCGGCGCCTCGGGGCCGCCGCGTCGTCCGTCCACTCGGTCGGCAAGGCCGGCGCAGCGGCTTCTCCGGGCCGTGCCGACCATGGGCGGTCGCCGCGGGCGTCGGCCACGGTCTCGACCCGCACCTTGCCGGCCTCGATGGTGAGGGCGTGGGTGCCGCGGGCTGCCACGTCGTCGGCATCGATTACGGGGCCCGCGGGACGGCAGCGGGCGGGCTTCGGGAACGGCAGGACCAGGACGGGGGCCAGGGTGCAATCGTCGCGCAAGGCGGCGGCAGACCTGGCCAGCGCCAGCCGAATGCCCTTGACGTGTGCGATGCAGCCCTGGCGGTCGCAATCGAAGGCCGCGGCCTTGCCGGCCTCGGCCGGGGTGCGGCTGTCGCCGTCGTGCTCCAGCCAGCGCGCCAGCTCGTAGCTGGAGCCGCGGCCGGCGATCGAGGAGAGCCGGCCGTCGGGCGTGCGCACCGCCACCAGCGCGGCGCCGCGGCCGACGAGCACGTCCGGCCGCTGCCCGGTGGGCGCCAGCATCAGGCCGAGGGCGATCGGCACCGCCCCCAGCAGCCGCCAGCGCGTACGCCAAAGCGCGCACCACAGGCCGCCCGTGACAACGAGCGCGAACGCGGGCGTCGGGACTGCCTGCATGCGGCCGACGGCGCCCGGCAGCGCGGACACGATGTGGGCGCACCACACCATGCCGTCGATGCCCAGCCCCATCACCCACAGCGGCAGGGCCTCGGCCCCGAACGGCATGGCGATGAGCACGGCCAGCGCCGCCGGCATCACCACGAAGTTGCACAGCGGAATGGCAAGCAGGTTGGCGAGCATCGCGAACGCCTGCGTGTTGTGGAAGTGATAGATGCCGAACGGCGCCACCGCGAGGCTCGCGATCAGCGTGGTGGTGAGGATGCCGCCGAGGAACACGAAGGCCGCGCCGAACCAGCCGCGCCGCGCCGTGCCGTCGCGCTCGGCGGCGCGCTGGCGCAGCGCCTCGTAGGCCGAAACCAGCGCCACCACGGCGGCGAACGACATCTGGAAACCGGCGTCGAGCAGGCTCTCGGGCCACAGCACGAGGATGGCGAGCGCCGCCAGCGCGACGTTGCGCAGCGCCACGGCCGGGCGGTCGAGCAGCACCGCCAGGAACATGATGGAGATCATGATGTAGGACCGCACGGTGGCGAACTCGGCCCCCGAGATGAGCAGATATCCGTAAGCGCCGAGCATGGCGCCGGCAGCGGCCCACTTCTTGATGGGATAGCGCAGCGCGATCGCGGGGATGGCGGCGAGCATCACGCGGATGCAGAGGAACACCGCGCCGGCCATGATCACCATGTGCAGGCCGGAGATGGACAGAATGTGGAACAGCCCGGAGTCGCGGAACGCCTGGTTGGTCTCCTCCGAGATGCCGCCGCGCTCGCCGGTGATGAGGGCGTTGGCGATGGCGCCGGTCTCTCCGGGCAGGGCGGCGAGGATGCGCTGGCCGATGGCTTGGCGCACGCGCGCGATGGTCGCGCCCGCGCGCTGGGACAAAGTGGGCCCCGGCGCATCGGCGTCGATTTCGGCCGCCGTGTCGGCATAGCCGACGGCGCCCAGGCCCTTGAACCAGGCGGCGCGGGCGAAGTCGTAGTCGCCGGGCAGCGACGGGCCGGGCGGCGGGTTGAGCGTGGCCCTGACGCGGACCGCGTCGCCGGGCTTCAGGGCCGCGTTCTCGGCCCGGGTGACGACGCGCACGCGTGCCGGCCAGGCGTGGGCCTCGTGCTTCTCCAGGGCCGTAACGCGGATGGTGAGCCGCTGGCCCTTGCCGGCACGAGGCTCGATCAGCTCCAGGCGGCCGTAGACGCCGAGCGCCCGCCCGTGACCGTGCAGCTGATTCTGCAGTACGGGCGCGCGCACCGCCTCGGTGCGCAGCTTGGCAGCGGCGACGCCGAGGGTGGCTGCCAGCAGGGCTGCGGTGACGAGGCTGACGAGGTCGCTGCGCGGGCCTGCCAGGTGCAGCGCCAGCGCCGCGACCGCCGGCATCAGCGCGACCAGCGTCAGCGGCTCGGCGGGGAGCGCGAAGTAGAGCGCGATGCCGGCGCCGAACAGCACGGGAAGCCACAGGAACCAGCGCTCCTGTTCGGCTTCCAGCTGGCGGGCAATGGCGGCCATGAGCCGGGCCGCCGCCGGCGGCGCGGGCGCGCGCCCGCGCGCGCCGAACGGCCAGGGCCTGGTCCCCCCGCCAACCAGGGCCATGACGCCGTGTGCCCCTTATCCCGCGATAGCCGGTACGGAAATACGGCCGTCTGAGGATGTGAGTACAGCACGCGGATGGTGTGCGGGCAAGTGATTCGCCGGAGGTCGGATTACGAAGCGTAATCCGCCATTTCGGGTGCGTGGCGGCGGATTGCGGGCTTCACCCTAATCCAATCCGGCACCCGGGCGGGATCGAGTACCTTGGGGCGGGGCGTTGCTTTATCATCGTCGGCGCGTCATCCGCAATGCGGCTGCGGTTGCGGGCGGCTGCGCCATGTCGCATCAGCCGGCCGCTCCGCACATGCCCGCGCCGGACAAATGCGGGCCGGTGGAGAAGCCTTGAGGCGGTGCCGTGACTCAACCCGACGCACCGACCGCAGACCTAGCTTCGGGCGCGCCCCTCGCCGAGCCGGTGCGCGGGGTGGCGCGCATCGCCGCGGCGATTGGCGGGCCGCACGTAGGTGACGTGCGCGTCCGGGTGCTGCGATTTGACCTTGAGGGCGGCGATCAGCGCGTCCTCGGCCTCGACCACGGTGTGGTCGGCCTTGTTCCTGAGCTTCAGTCCGACGGTGAATTGCATCGGCCCAATCCTCCCGGGTCCTCTCAGCGAGGGATGTAGCCCTTGTCTAGCACGGTGCCGGTCTCGACAGCGATCACAATGCGGGCGATGGCTCTCAAACCCTTAGCGTTGGAGTAGACATCCCATGGCGCGGCCTGGCGCGGCCCGGGGCCGTGCAGGACCGGCGCAGGACGGCGCGCGCGGGTTCGATCTACGCCCGGCCCTGCTGCCGCGCCGCGCGCTTGGCCGAATCGATCGCCTTTTTCCACTGGGCATGGCCGGAAGCCTGGCCGGGATCATCGCCTGCGTGCAGGCGGCGGGCGCCCTGGCTTCCCGCGGCCACAGCACAGGCAGCGCGTGACGCCGAAATCAGGCGCACGGGCCTCGACGGGTCATCCGGCGATCTCCTGCGACGACCTCCTGCCACCAGGCGAGGGGCCCGGCCCGGCGGTACGCCGCCTGGTCGGCGCCTCCCTCCCGCCGGGTTTCAGTGCGGGCTGGGCCGCGCCCAGGACCACCAGCATACGCGCCACGGGCAGGAGTTCGGCTCGCGCGGCCCAGTCGGACCTGGCCCAGAAGTTGGTGAGGAGCGTCTTCGCCTTGGCAAACATGGGGGGCAGGCGGCCGAAGCGCGCACGCAGGGCAATCTCGTTCATCAGCGCCTCCCGCTGGGACAGCAGCCCGACGACTTGGCGATCCTTGGGGCGTTCCTTGGGGCGTTCTTGGGCGCGCTCTCGGGCGCGTTCCTGGGGGCGTTCATGAGTGCCCTCATGGCGCTCCTTCGGCGCTGCTGGTGGTGGAGCGAGGCGTCTCCGCAAGGCCACCTCGTCGTCGATGATGAGAACGACGGGCTCCCGCCCCTTCATTGCATGCCGTTCCGGCATCCGTTCTTCCCCCGTCGTCGCCTGGCGGGGCGCGCGGGCCAAATCTCCTGCACGCTCCAGGCCATTCCGACAATCATTGGATTCTCTTTATACCTCGTGCGTTTATGAGATCGCATTTCACCTTTGGTCTACGACGAGTTGGGCAAAGACGGCGTGCCTTACCACCCCATACGGTCGCGGCGCGGGAGCGATTCTGCCCTTGCGCCGCCGACCGGCGCGGCGCGGGTCGAAGCCGAGCAACTGGGAGGAAACAAGCTATGGCATCAGCGCAAAGCGCCGTCCTTTCGCGACGGTCCGGCCGAATGACGGGAGAGGAGAGGCTCGTCATCTTCGCGTCCTCGCTCGGCACCGTGTTCGAGTGGTACGACTTCTACATCTACGGAACGCTCGGCGTTTTCCTGGCGAAGTACTTCTTCTCCAACGTGGCGCCCAACGTCGGTTTCATCTTCACCCTGCTTGCATTCGCGGCCGGCTTTGCGGTGCGCCCGCTCGGCGCGCTGGTGTTCGGACGCATCGGCGACATCGTCGGCCGCAAGTACACGTTCCTCGTCACGATGACGCTGATGGGCCTGGGCACGTTCTTCATCGGCGTGCTGCCCTCCTACGCGCAGTGGGGCATCGCCGCCCCGATCGTGCTGATCGGCCTGCGCCTGGTGCAGGGGCTGGCGCTGGGCGGCGAGTACGGCGGGGCAGCCATCTACGTGGCGGAGCACGCACCCGCGGACAAGCGCGGATACTACACGTCCTGGATCCAGACGACGGCTACCCTGGGCCTGTTCATGGCCCTGCTGCTGGTCCTCGGCGTGCGCACCTACCTGGGCGAGGCGGCGTTCAGCGACTGGGGCTGGCGTATTCCGTTCCTGCTCTCCCTGCTGCTCCTGGTCGTCTCGATCTGGATCCGGCTGAAGCTCAACGAGTCGCCGGTCTTCCAGAAGATGAAGGAGGAGGGCCGGGCGTCGAAGCGGCCGCTGAGCGAGGCCTTCGGCCAGTGGTCCAACGCCAAGATCGCCATCCTGGCCCTGCTGGGCGCGACGGCCGGCGAGGCGGTGGTGTGGTACGGGGGGCAGTTCTATGCGCTGTTCTTCCTCACCCAGACACTGAAGGTCGACGCGACGACGGCCCAGATCATGATCGCCACGGCGCTGGCGCTCGGCACGCCGTTCTTCATCGTGTTCGGCTGGATGTCCGACAAGATCGGCCGCAAGCCGATCATGCTGCTGGGCTTCCTGCTGGCCGTCATCACCTATGCGCCGATGTCGCCCTTCAACATCTTCAAGGCCATCACGCACTACGTGAACCCGGCACTCGAGAACGCGCTGGCCTCGGCGCCGGTGACGGTCGTCGCCGATCCGAGGGAGTGCTCGTTCCAGTTCAAGATGACCGGCACCGAGAAGTTCTCCACCTCCTGCGACACCGCCAAGGCCGCACTCGTGAACGCGTCGGTGAACTATCAGAACGAGGTCGGTCCCGCCGGCCAGCCGGCCGTCGTCAAGGTGGGCAATGAAACCGTCTCCACGACGCAGCCCGATTTCGCCAAGGCCATCAGCGCGGCCATCGCCAAGCACGGCTATCCGGCCAAGGCGGACACGTCGCAGATCAACTACCCGCTGGCGATCGCGCTCCTCTGGGTGCTGGTGGTGTACGTGACGATGGTCTACGGGCCGATCGCCGCCTGGCTGGTGGAGATGTTCCCCACCCGCATCCGCTACAGCGGGCTGTCGCTGCCCTATCACATCGGCAACGGGTGGTTCGGCGGCTTCCTGCCGGCGACCGTGTTCGCCATCGTGGCGGCCACGGGCGATATCTACTCGGGGCTCTGGTATCCCGTGATCGTGGCCGCCATGAGCTTCGTCGTTGGCCTGCTGTTCCTGCCCGAGACCAAGGACGTGGACATCACGAAGGACTAGCCCGCCACGGTGTCGGACCCTCCGGGTCCGACACCCTTTTCTGCAACCGGGTTGGAGCCAAGGTGTCAGACCCAGAGGGACTGACACCTCACGCGTCGAAGAACGCCGTCTCGTCGGCGCCACCCTGGACGCGGATGTCGAAGCGCCAGACGTTGGGGCGCGCCGCGTCCGGCTTGGCCATCAGCGTATCGCGCCGCTCGACCGGCACCGGCGCCGGGATCGGGGCGGCCCAGTTGGGCGCCGCCAGGGCCGACCGGGTCGGACACCGGCGGGTCGGCTTGCGGTGCGACGTGACACCAGCGCGCCTTGAATTGGGCTCGCGCCCACTCTCAGGCTGGCTTATAGAGGGCGGAGGGGACGGCGGCACCTGCCAACACAGGGATAGCAAATGGCCAAGAAACAAGAAGCCTATGAGGACATCCCGGGAACCTGGGTGTTCGACGCCCAGCGCGCCCGGCAGGGCTACCACCTCAACCAGTTTCTCTACTCGCTGATGAAGGGGGAGAATCGCAAGGAGTTTCTGGCCGACGAGCGCAAGTACCTCCTGAAATTCCCGATGACGGAGGAGCAGCGCGAGGCGGTGCTGGCCCGCGCGTGGAACCGCCTTCTGGAGCTTGGCGGCGTCTCCTATGCGCTCGCGAAGCTCGCCTTCACCGACGGCAAATCCTATCAATTCATGGCCTCACAAATGGTCGGCGTGCCGGAGAAGGACTACGTCGACATGATGGTGAAGGGTGGGCGCTCCGTCGAAGGCTGGCGCTCCAAGAAAGAACGGGGAGAGGCCTGATGGCGAAGATCGTTGCAGGCGTCGGCACCTCGCACACGCCGGCCATCGGCGCCGCGCTCGACAATGGCAAATCCGGCGAGCCCTATTGGGCGCCCGTCTTCAAGGGCTACGAGAAGGCCAAGGAGTGGATGGCGAAGGCCAAGCCCGATATCGCCATCGTCATCTACAACGACCATGTCAACGCCTTCGACTTCAAGATCATTCCCACGTTCGCGATCGGCTGCGGCGCCGAGTTCACAATCGCTGACGAAGGCTGGGGCCCCCGGCCCGTGCCCGTGGTCAAGGGCTACCCCGAGTTTGCCGCGCATCTGGTGCAGTCGCTGGTGCTCGACGAGTTCGACATGACCATCGTCAACGAGCTGCAGGTCGATCACGGCCTCACCGTGCCGCTGTCGCTGCTTTATGGCCAGCCCAAGGAATGGCCGGCCCGCGTGATCCCGCTGGCCGTCAACGTCGTACAGTACCCGGCGCCCACCGGCCACCGCTGCTACATGCTGGGAAAGGCGATCAAGAAGGCGGTCGAGGCCTGGGACGAGGACTTGAAGGTCGTCATCTTCGGCACCGGCGGCCTGTCGCACCAGATCCAGGGCCCGCGCGCGGGCCTCGTCAACACCAAGTTCGACATCGACTTCCTCGACGACCTCTCGCGCAACCCCCAGCGGCTCGTGGACCTGCCTCCGCTCGAATACCTGCGCGACGCCGGCAACGAGGCGATCGAGATGGTGATGTGGCTGACCATGCGCGGCGCCCTCGGCGACAAGGTGGAGGAGGTGTACCGGTTCTACCACGTGCCGGCGTCCTCGACCGCCGTCGGGCATATCATTCTTGAAGCGCGCTAGTGTCATGCCGGGGCTTGTCCCCGGTATCCAGCCAGCAGCGCACGCCGGAGTACGCAGTGAGATGGATTCCGGCGGCAAGCGCCGGAATGACAACGGCATGGCCCGCTGCAGTGGGCCATGACATCCAAGCGTGAAGGGGATCACTCATGAAGATTGCGATCGCGGGACAGGGCGCGTTCGGCCAGAAGCATCTGGAGGGGATCCAGAACATCCCGGGCATCGAGGTGGTCTCGCTGGCGGGCGGCTCGCCGGATTCGACCAGGGAGGTCGCCCAGAAATTCAAGGTCCCGCACTGGACGACGGACTATTCCGAGGCCCTGAAGCAGCCCGGCGTCGAGGCCG
Source organism: Hyphomicrobiaceae bacterium (assembly GCA_036555805.1). Lineage (GTDB taxonomy): Bacteria > Pseudomonadota > Alphaproteobacteria > Rhizobiales > Hyphomicrobiaceae > AWTP1-13. The sequence continues at coordinate 9,167 of DATBKR010000581.1, forward strand.
TGATCCTGACGACGCCCACGCAGATGCACGCGCGCCAGGCCATCGAGGCGATGCGGGCCGGCAAGCACGTCGAGGTGGAGATCCCGATGGCCGACAGCCTCAAGGATGCGGAAGAGATCGTGCGCGTCCAGAAGGAGACCGGCCTCGTCGCCATGGCCGGCCACACGCGCCGCTTCAACCCCTCGCATCAGTGGGTGAAGAAACGCATCAAGGCGGGCGAGCTGGCGATCCAGCAGATGAACGTGACGACCTATTTCTTCCGCCGCACCAACATGAATGCGGCCGGCAGGCCGCGCAGCTGGACCGACCACCTGCTCTGGCACCACGCCTGCCACACCGTCGATCTCTTCATGTACCAGACGGGCGAACCGGTCTCGGACTGCTACGCCGTAGAGGGGCCGTACCACCCGCAGCTCGGCATCGCCATGGACATGGGCATCTTGATGAAAACGCCCTCCGGCAAGGTGTGCACGCTGTCTCTGTCATTCAACAACAAGGGGCCGCTGGGCACAATCTTCCGCTACATCTGCGACAACGGCACCTACGTCGCGAGCTACGACGATCTGAACGACGGCGATGGCAACAAGATCGACGTGTCCAAGGTCGACGTCTCAATGAACGGCATCGAGCTTCAGGACCGCGAGTTCTTCGCCGCGATCAAGGAGAAGCGCGAGCCCAATGCGAGCGTTGCGCAAGCGCTGCCGGCAATGCAGGTCTTGGACAGGCTTGAGAAAATTCTCGCGCGCTCCAAGTGATGGTGTCATCTGACACCTACGCCAGCTTCCCAAGCACGCTCGCCAGGGTAGACACCGCGGCTGCGACGCCGGGCGGGGCCCGGCCTCCGCCAGCATTTCCAGATTCCTTCAGAAGAGTTTCAAGACTTCCGGACGCGGCAGGACCACGCTGGCGGCTTGCCTCTCCGCGCTTCCCGACTGCCGGGAGCGCGCCGGCCGATGGTCCTCGCGCGGTCATAACACCGGTGCGGGTGTCGCTGCGCGGAGCGGCCATGCGACTGCCAGGTCTGGTGTCGCCGACGAGGGGTGCCGTCGCTGCCCGCGGCGCACCCTCCGTCGTGGCGTCAGACGCACCTGAGGCGGCTCATATGGCGCTGCGACGCAACCAGGGCCGCGTGCTGCCGGGCGGGTCAGCGGCGGTGGCGGGCTGGTAGTGGAGCGTCACCTCGGGGATGCGGCCTTCGGCCAGCGCCCGGCGCGTGGGGCCGTGCGTCACCTCGAAAGTGTCGAAGCCGACACGGCGCATGTAGAGGATCTGGTCGGAGAGCACGTTGCCGACCGCGCGCAGTTCTCCCGCAAAGCCGAACTTCTCGCGCAACAGCCGGGCGGTGGAGAAGGCGCGGCCGTCGCCGAACTTGGGGAAGTCGAGGGCGATCAGCGCAAAGCGCGGCAGGTCGGCGGCGAGGTCGTCAAGCGCCTCGCCCGGCTCGAGCTGGAGGCCGAGCGGCGCATTGCGCCCGGCGAGCCGCCCACGGTCCGCGAGCCAGCGCGTCCTCGAGAGGATGGCGGGGGCGTCAGGCAGCGGCTCGCTGTCAGCAGGCTTGATCCATGCATCGGTGTGGAACGACATGCCGCGCCAGATGCGGCCGTCGGGATCGGGCTCGCCCGCAGTCCCAGTTGCACGCGGATTCCCCTTCCCCTCGTGGGGAGGCAAGGGGTCAGACCCCTCGCTGCCACAGTCGAAAGTTGCTGCAACGTCTTGCGCGAGGGGTCTGGCCCCTTCAGGCATAGAGGGCCTCCTTGAAGGGGGCATCGCCGAGGCGGGCGTAGGCGGCGAGGAACGGCTCGTCCGGGCCGGAGCGCAGTTCCAGGTACTTGTCCACCACCTTCTCCACCGCGTCGACGATGCCGTCGGGATCGAAGCCAGGGCCGGAGATGGTGGCGAGCGCGGCGTCCTCGGCGCCGGAGCCGCCGAGCAGCAGCTGGTAGTGCTCCTCGCCGCGCTTCTCCACACCCAGGATGCCGATGTGGCCGACGTGGTGGTGGCCGCAGGCGTTGATGCAGCCGGAGATCTTGATCTTGAGGTCCCCGATCTCGTCTTGGCGCGCAGCCAGGCGCTCTGAGATGCGCTGCGCGATCGGAATCGAGCGGGCGTTGGCGAGCGCGCAGTAGTCGAGGCCGGGGCAGGCGATGATGTCGGTGGCGAGTCCGGCGTTGGCGTCGGCGAGGCCAATGGCCCTGAGCGCCTGGTAGACCTCCCACACGTCGCCCAGGCGCACGTGCGGCAGCACCAGATTCTGCTCGTGGCTGACGCGCACCTCGTCGAACGAGTAGCGCTTGGCGAGGTCGGCGATGGCGTCCATCTGGTCGGCCGAGGCGTCGCCGGGGATGCCGCCGATGGGTTTGAGCGAGATGGTGACGATAGCGTAGCCCGGCCGCTTGTGGGCATGCGTGTTGCGCGTCACCCAGCGGTCGAACGCGCGGCCATCGTGAAGCATAGGCGCGCGGATGGCGGCCCGGGCCGGGCGCTCCTCGAACGCCGGCGGCGCGAAGTAGGCCTCAATGCGGCGAATCTCCGCATCCGGCAGCCTGAGGGCGCCGTCGCGGATCCGCCGCCACTCCTCCTCAACCTGGGCGGCGAAGGCCTCGATGCCGAGGTCGTGCACCAGGACCTTGATGCGCGCCTTGTAGATGTTGTCGCGCCGGCCGTAGAGATTGTAGATGCGGAGCGCCGCCTCCAGGTAGCTCAGCAGGTCCTCCTCGGGCAGATCATCGCGCAGGAGCTGGGCCACATAGGGCGTGCGCCCCATGCCGCCACCCACCCACACCGCAAAGCCGAGACCGCCGCCAGGCAGCCGCTTCAGGTTGAGGCCGATGTCGTGCAGCTTCATGGCGGCGCGGTCGTGGTCGGAGGCAATCACCGCCACCTTGAACTTGCGCGGCAGGAAGCTGAACTCGGGATGCAGGGACGACCACTGGCGCACGATCTCCGCATAGGGACGCGGGTCGGCCACCTCGTCGGCGGTGGCGCCGGCGAAGTGGTCGGCGGTGACGTTGCGGATGCAGTTGCCGGAGGTCTGGATGGCGTGCATCTCCACGTCCGCCAGCTCGTCCAGAATGTCGGGGACATCGGACAGCCTGGGCCAGTGGAACTGCAGGTTCGTGCGCGTGGTGAAGTGGCCGTAGCCGCGGTCGTAGGTGCGCGCGATATGGGCGAGCTTGTGCATCTGGCGCGAGGAGAGCGTGCCGTAGGGGATGGCGATGCGCAGCATGTAGGCGTGCAGCTGCAGGTAGACGCCGTTGCGCAGGCGGAGCGGCTTGAACTCGTCCTCGGTCAGCTCGCCCGAGATGCGGCGCGCCACCTGGTCGCGGAACTGCGCCACGCGCTGGCGCACGAACCGGGCGTCGAACTCGTCATAGCGGTACATGGCTCAAGCGGCCTCGACAGAGACGGGGTCAGACCCCTCGCCTCCACGGTTGAGAGAAGCGCGGACGTCCGACGCGAGGGGTCTGACCCCGATCGCGCGAAGAGAGTAGCCGGGCACGTCGTCGAGGATGCTCGGGCCTTCCATACGAACGCGCTCGCGCATGCGCGCCGGCGCAAGCCGGCCACCGGCCTCGGCGATCTCGGCGAGATAGGGCTCCACCACCAGGTTGCGGGCGGCGTCGCGGGCGCCCTGCGCCTGCAGCGCGCGGGCATCCTCGGCCGAGCGGGCGACCACCGCGCCTTCGATGCTCTCGACCCAGCGGCCGTCGGCGGCCAGGTACACCACGATACCGTCCTGGAGCCGGTTGGCGGTCAGCACACAAACCTCGGGCGCGCGCTTGCTCATGGACTGGCCTCCGCGGTCACAGGCTGCGGCTGAGCGGCCCGCCGGTCAGCGCGCGCCGGCCGCCGGTAGGGGGTGACATGCTCGGGGCGCTGCAAGCCGGCGTCGGCCCAATCGAGGCCGACGAAAATCACGGCGGGGGCATGGAGCCCCAGCTGGCCCACGCAGTCCGTCAGGTCAGCCAGCGTGGTGGCCACCGTGCGCTCGTCCTCGCGGGTGCCGTTCTCGACGATCACCACGGGCGTGGCCGGGCTCGCGCCGGCGGACAGCAGGTTGGAGCGGATGATTGGCGCGTTGCCGACCCCCATGTAGACGGCGAACGCGGCCTCGGGGGCCGCCAGCGCAGCCCAGTCGAGCCCCGGCATGCCCTCGGCGGTGGCCCCGGTCACGACAGAGAACTGCCGCACGCGCTCGCGCAGCGTCACCGGCAGGCCGATACGGGCGGCGCAGGCGTGCGCGGCCGTCACGCCGGGGACAACCTCAACCGGAATGTTGGCCCGCTGCAGGGCGGCCATCTCCTCGGCGGCGCGGCCGAAGACGAACGGGTCGCCGCCCTTCAGCCTCGCCACCACTTTGCCGGCCTGGGCCTCGCGTACCAGGATGCGGTCGATTTCGGCCTGGGCCGTGGAGGCCCCGTGCGGGTCCTTGCCGACAAAGATGCGCTCGGCGTCGCGGCGGGCGTAGTCGAGGATGCGGGGATCGACCAGCCGGTCGATGACCAGCACGTCGGCCTCCTGCAGCCGCTGCAGCGCCTTGAGGGTGAGGAGGTCGGGGTCGCCGGGGCCGCAGCCGATGAGGGCGACGCGGCCGGCGTATTGCCTCTGGCCGACCTCCAGCTCGTCGGCAAGGATGCGCTCCGCTTCGGTGTCGCTGCCGGCCAGCACGGCGCGGCGGAACGGCCCTTGCAGCAGTCTCTCCCACAGGCGGCGACGCGCCCGCGCGTCCGCCACGCCATCGCTCACGCGCCGGCGCAGCGCCCGGGCACGCGCAGCGAGGGTTCCCAGGTTGGCCGGCAGCAACGCCTCGATGCGGGCCCGGATCTCGCGGGCCAGCACAGGTGCGGCGCCCTCGGTGCCGATGGCCACCGTTACCGGTGCGCGGTCCACGATGGCAGGAGTTATGAAGGTCGAAAGCTCGGGTGCGTCAACGACGTTGACGGGAACACCGTGCGCCTGCGCCGTCCGGGAGACGGCCGCATCGAGGGCCGGGTCGCCGGTCGCGGCGTAGACGAGGCGCCGGCCCCGCACGTCGTTGGCCCGGAAGGGGCGCCGCAGCAGGTCGATTGTTTTCCGCTCGCCCAGGGCGGCAATCTCCTCGCAGAAGGCCTCGGCCACCACTGCGATGCGGGCGCCGGTCTTGCGCAGGAGACGCACCTTTTGCGCGGGCTGCTCGCCGCCGCCCGCCACCAGCACGTCGGCGCCGTCGAGGTCGGCGAACAGGGGGAAATATTTCATGGGCGTCGCGTCCGATCAGGTCAGGGAGGCGACCGCGGGCAGGCCGCCCCGCACGCGTCTCCTCCCACGGTAAATAGAAATATTTCCTACCGCATAGCAATGGCTGGCGTGGAAAAAGAAAATCAGTGCCTCTGGGCGGTCCCGACCAGGCATGGCGTTCTGCCAAATCGCAAGGCACGCAACGCCCGCGCCCCCGCTTCCAGATGCGTGGAAAGTCCTACCGCCGACGCGGTCACAAACAGCGGGGGCGCACCCGAGACGCGGCGGCCGGCTCGGCAATCACTCGAACGTGCGGCCCGCCTCGGTCAGGGCGGCGATCTCCTTGATGAGCTTGCTGATTATCAACTGGCCGAAGCTCTCGAAGCTCTGCGCCTCCAACACGAAGGCACCCGGCCCGCCGATCACGTTGTTCTCGTAGTACGCCCTGAGGCCGCCGGGCGGGTGGGTGTGACTGGGGTTGGTAGGCATCGGCTCGTCGTTCAGGATCACCAGGCCGTTGATGGTGACGCCCTTGGCGACAGCCGCATCGCGCGTCACCGTCACATCGGTGCCGCTGTTGTTGGTGCCGTCGCCCGAGACATCGACGACCTGGCGGTCCGACTGGAACGGACAGCGGGCCAGTACGTCCGTGCTGTACTCGATGGCAGCGCTGATCGACGTGCGCCCCCAGAAGGAGCGCGGGGCACTCAGGATGCGCTCGGACATCTCCTGGGCATCGCGCTCACCGGCGATCAGCGCCCAGTCCACCACCACTCTCTGCTCGAACTCGCTGGCCCATTCGACGAAGATGACGGCGATGCGGCCGGTGGGTCCGCCGGTCATGGCGCGCAGCACACGCGGGTCGCGCATGGCGTCGGCATAGCCTTCGCGCTGCAGCTTGAACTCCTTGTCGTCCACGCTGCGCGAAACGTCCGCCGCCAGCACGAGGAGGAGATCGACCTGGCCCTCGTCGGCATGCGTGCCGGAGGCACCCAAGCCCGGCGAAAGGGTGAAGAGGAAGACCCAGAACATCCCCGCCAGGAGTCTCGCCATGACGCTCTCCAGTCCCGCGCCGGAGCCGGAAGCGGCCCGGATAGAACAAGACTAGGGTCAGATACCGGTGCGGTCGAGACCCATGGCAACCGACGGTTGATTTGGTTCGGGTGTCGGGGGTCGGGCTTCGGGAATTTCTGCGCGCCTCGTCTGCTCCCG
>DATBKR010000582.1:0-2507 GCA_036555805.1 Hyphomicrobiaceae bacterium
GCGCAGGTTCACCAACTGCGCGAATGTGTCGTTGATGCAGGCTCCGCCGGACGATAGCCGGCGCAGCACCTGCTCCTGACGCTCGCGGTCTTCGGAGAAGAAATAGAGCGCGAGCGGCTTCGGCCTGACCTCCAGTGCGCCCAAGGCCGTTTCCAGCTCGTCGAAATCGAGCACCGGCAGGATTGGGCCGAAGACCTCCTCCTGCATGATCGCATCATCCCACGATATACCATCGATGATCGTCGGCGCGATATAGCGCTGTGCAGCATCGGCCTCCCCACCGGTGATGATGGTACCATCACCCAGCAGCGCATGTAGACGCCCGAAGTGATGGGCGTTGACGATGCGGCCGAAGTCCGGGCTGGCCTTCGGTTCGGAGCCGTAGAAGCACCCGATCGCTTTTGACAGGCGCGCCAGTAGCGCAGGCTTGATTGCCTTCTGCGCCACCACGAAGTCCGGGGCGATGCAGGTCTGCCCGGCGTTGACGAACTTGCCCCACGCGATCCGCCGCGCCGCCGTGTCCAGATCGGCGCTGGCGTCGACGATGCACGGGTTCTTGCCTCCCAGCTCGAGCGTGACCGGCGTCAGATGGCGCGCGGCCGCCGCCATGATGAGCTTGCCTACGTGGGCCCCGCCGGTAAAGAAGATGTAATCGAAGCGCTGCTCCAGCAGCGCTTTCGTCTCCTCGGCGCCTCCCTCGATGGCCGCGACGTAGGAGCGATCGAACTCGCTGCTGATCATGTCGGCAATCAAGCACGAGGTATGGGGCGCCATCTCCGACGGTTTCACCACGGCACAGTTCCCTGCCGCGAGGGCACCGACCAGAGGTGACATCGCCAGCTGGAATGGATAGTTCCATGGCGCGATGATGAGGACACTCCCGTACGGTTCCGGATAGACCCAGCTCGAACCCGGGAAAAGGATCAGGGGTGTGCGGACCCTGTGGGGCTTCGCCCAGGAGGCGAGGTTCTTCAGGGCGACATCAATCTCGTGCAGCACAATGCCAATTTCGGTGGCATAGCCCTCCGCCATCGGCCGGCCCAGATCGCGGTTCAGGGCCTGCAGGACATCGTCCTCGTGCCGCACGATCATGCTACGCAACGCCGTCAGCTGCTTCGCACGGAAGCCGATTTCCCGCGTCAGGCCACGCCGGAAGAACGAGCGCTGTGTGTCCGCGATCGCTGCCGCCGGGGGCGGCGCGGTCATGCTTTCCGCTGGACTGGCCGGCCGCTGCCTCTGGTGCATCAGCTCCCCACCCGACGGCATGGACCCGAACTCCTGCTTGGTATCGGCGAGACGCATAAATCCAGGTGTGCCGTATTCCTTGACCCCGATCAATCAGGCACGCTCCGGCGCTGGGCGATTTGGTCTGCATCGGCTCGAAGTGCCGGTTCAGTTGATCTACGTCGTCAATCTTGCGACAGCTTTCGCACGCCGCCGGATTCGACGAGCCCGCTCGCACGGGTGCGGAGATCCGGAAGTCCTCCTACTTCGTCGACACAGGGATCATTGCCGGGAATGTCTATCTGTTTGCCGTAGCGCACGGCTTGTTGGCTGGCCGGCAGGTCCGTTCGTCAGTCAGTCGCCGCCGACCTGAGAACGCGGCGCCGGTCCAGAAAGGCCGCGATCAAAGCGCTCAAGGGAGGATCGCCAATCTCTGCAATCTCGTAACGGGCACGAACGACAGGCTTATTGAGCTTGAGGACATGCGCGAGGTCAATGGGCGTGCCAGCGATCACCGCATCGGCCCTCGACCCGTTGATGGTAGCTTCCAGCTCTGCCCGCTCCCTGGCAGAATAGCCCATTGCAGGCAGCACCTTGCCGATGTGCCGGTAGCGCTGATACAGCTCGGCGATCTCGCCAACTGCCGAGACCCTTGGATCGAGGGTCTCCCTCACACCGGCCTCGAGCGCGGCAACGTAACCGGCGCCATAGGCCATGCCGCCATGCGTGAGTGTCGGCCCATCGTCGACCACGAGCACGCTCTTCCCAGCAACGACCGCCGCGTTGTCGAGCGTCACGATGGACGCCATCCGGATGATCGGAGCGCCAGGCGCAAGGGCACGCGCGGTCTCGCTGACGCGATGGATGGCGGCCTCCGGCGCCGCATTGGTTTTGGCCACCACGACGACATCAGCCATCCGCAAGACGGCCTCGCCCGGATAATGCGTCGTTTCATGCCCAGGCCGCAGCGCGTCGACCAGGACGATATTGAGGTCTGGCTGGATGAACGGGAAGTCATTGTTGCCGCCGTCCCAGACAATCACGTCGGCCTCCCTTTCCGCAAGGCTCAGGACGCGGGCGTAGTCGACTCCGGCATAGACGACGTTGCCGGCCCGAATGTGCGGCTCGTACTCCTCGCGCTCCTCGATGGTGCACACAGCCGCATCGAGATCCGAGAGGCTTGCGAAGCGCTGCGCTGCCTGCCGTGCCAGGTCTCCGTAGGGCATGGGATGGCGCAGGACGGCTACACGGAGACATCGTTCCTTGAGGCGCGCGGCAAGCCA
>DATBKR010000583.1:0-36721 GCA_036555805.1 Hyphomicrobiaceae bacterium
GGGAGCGACCATTCTCGCGGTCGGCTATCTCCTGCCGCTGGCCTATTTGACCTGGTCGTTGCTGTATGGTGCGCGCGCGCCTGCCAACCCATGGGGTGGCACCGGCCTGGAATGGCAGACGTCATCGCCTCCGCCGGTGGAGAACTTCGCGGAGACGCCGGTGGTGACCAAGCCGCCCTATTCCTTCCCCGAGCAGGAGGCCAGTGCGCATGGCTGAGATCCGCGCAACGCACGGGTTCCAGTTCTCGAGCGCCGATCACCAGGAAGAGGTATCGGTGGCGGGGATCTGGCTGTTCCTTGCGACCGAGGTCTTGTTCTTCGGTGCCTTGTTCCTCGCCTGGATCTTCGCTCGCTATTGGAACGAGGCAGGGTTCAGCGCGGCCGCGCTCAAGACGTCGCTCGTCATTGGCACAATCAACACGATGACCCTGCTCGCGAGCAGTCTGGTCTTCACGATGGGCGTGATGTTCATCCGCGCCGGCAATACGCGCCGCCTCCTTCAATGCTGCCTTGCGGCAATGGCACTGGGGGGGCTCTTCATCTTCCTCAAGTTCGGAGTCGAATGGCGTGACGACTTCGCCAGGAATCTCTTTCCCGGGTCGGACTTCGCCATTCAGGGACCCTTGCGGGGAGGCGCCCAGCTGTTCTTCACGTTCTATTTCTTCGCCACAGGGGTCCACGGCCTGCATATGCTTGCCGGGCTGGCCGTTGTCGCCTGGATCGTGCGGCGCGCATATCGTGGCGATTTCTCGGAACGCTACTACACCCCGGTCCTGGTGGTGGGCCTCTATTGGAGCTTCGTCGACATCGTCTGGCTCGTCCTGTTTCCGCTGATCTATCTCATCGGGGGCGCGCCATGAGAGGCCGCGCGATCCACCTCGTCGTGACGTTTCTGCTGCTTCTGATCCTGCTGGCGCTCGAGGTTTGGATGCACCTGCTGCCCCTTTCCTCGTCCACCCGCCTGCTCATCCTGATCCCGGCGCTCGTCATGGCCGCGCTCGTCGCCTTCCGCTTCATGGAGATTGCCGCGGCACCCCCGGCCGCCCACCTGTTCGCGGTCGCCGCGCTGCTGTGGCTTGCCATTCTGCTCGGCCTCGGCACTGTCGATCCACTAACGCGTACCGATTATCCTGTTGCGGCCTGGCGTGCCCGATAGCAATCGCTAGCGCTGGTCTAAGCAGCCAACGGCCAGCTTCAGCGCGTCTGCTTACTGGCGGGCGTAGGATAGGTCCGATCAGCGGGCAGTCGTCGAACGTCCGCCCCGGAATGGGGGACACCGCCGAGCTCCGGGGTGCACTCTGCGGCAGGTGCCGAGACAACCTGGGCCTTCACCTTCTCCCGCAGCCACTGGAACGCGACGTACAGCACGGGGATCAGGAAGATGCCGATCAGCGACGCCGCCACCATGCCTCCGAACACCGCGGTGCCGACGCCGCGCCGGCTCAGCATGCCGGCGCCGGTGGCGACGACCAGCGGCACCAGGCCGGCAATGAAGGCGAAGCTGGTCATCATGACCGCGCGGAATCGCTCCCTCGCTCCTTCCGTCGCGGCCTCCGATATGGATAGCCCCTGCTCCCGCCGCGCCTTGGCGAACTCCACGATCAGGATGCCGTTCTTGGCCGCGAGGGCGATGAGCACGACGAGGCCGATCTGCGCGTAGAGATTGTTGTCCAAACCGAACGCGAGGAGCGCGGCCATGGCTCCGGCAACGCCGACCGAAACCGAGAGCAGCACCGGCACGGGAATGGTCCAGCTTTCGTAGAGGGCGACGAGAAAGAGATAGGCGAACAGGACCGCGAGACCGAGGACGACAGCGGTCTTGCCGGAAGCTTCCTTCTCCTGCAGAGCCGTGCCCGTCCATTCGTAGCTGTAGCCCTTCGGAAGAGAAGCCGTCGAGATCTTCTCCAATGCAGCAATTGCCTCCCCCGAGCTGCGGCCCGGGGCGGGACTGCCGTTGACCGTCGCGCTTCGGAAATTGTTGTAGCGAATGATCGACTGTGGTCCGAGGACGACGCGCGCAGACGCAATGGCGCGAAGCGGCACCATCTCGCCGCGCGCGTTGCGCACGTTGATGCGGAACACGTCATCGATGCGGCTGCGATCGACGGCTTCGCCCTGGACGATCACCTGCCAGGTGCGCCCGAACAAATTGAAATCGTTGACGTAAAAGCTGCCGAGGACGGACTGGAGGGTATTGAAGACGGTGGAGACGTCGACGCCCAGCGTCTGCACCCTCTCGCGGTCGATATCGAGGTAGAGCTGCGGGGTGTTGGCGGCGTAGGTCGTGAACACACCGCTCAGCGCGGGATCCTGGTTGGCGGCGAAAACCAACCCGCGCGCGACGGCGGCAATATCGGCAGCATTTCCGCCGCTCAGGTTCTCCAGCTGGTACTCGAAGCCGCTGCCGGTGCCGAGGCCGATGATGGGGGGCAGGTTGTAGGCGATGACGTTGGCTTCGCGGATCCCTCGGAATTCGCGTTTGAGCTCGCCGATCAGCGCGCTGGCCGACAGAGCCTGGTCCTTCCGATGATGGAAGGGCTCCAGGGTCATGATCAGGAACGCGTTGTTGGATTTTACCTGGCCGTCGAGCATGCTGTAGCCGATGACGGCGGTCACGCCGGCGATTCCATGCGTGCGGCGGACGATCTCCTCGACCTGCTTTGCGACGGCATCGGTGCGGTTGACCGAGGCGCCCTCGGGCAGCTGGACCTCGCCGAAGATGGCGCCCTGATCCTCGGAAGGAAGAAACCCGGTGGGCGTATTCTTGAACAGCCAGCCCGCACCCACCACAACACCGGCCAGCGCGACGAGGCCCAGCACCGCAACGCGGACCAGCCGCTTGACGATGGCCGCATACCCATCGCGGACCAGGTCTATTCCAGCCAGGACATATCGGATCGGTCCGCGTCTCGGTCCGTGGCGGGCTCGCAGGAAAACCGCACAAAGTGCCGGTGACAGCGTCAGCGCATTGATGGCCGAGATCACCATCGACACCGAGACCGCGACTGCGAACTGCCGGAACAGCTCGCCCGCGATGCCGGGAATGAAGGCTACCGGCACGAACACCGACAACAGAACGAGGGTGATAGCGATGATCGGCGCGGTGATATGGCTCATCGCACGGCGCGTCGCCCCGGCCGGCGTCAGTTTCGGGTCCTGCTCCAGCTCGTGCTCGACAGCCTCGACGACCACGATCGCATCGTCGACGACGATGCCGATGGCGAGGACCAGCGCCAGCAGCGAGACCGTGTTCGCCGAATAGCCGAGCGCCAGCATGACCGCGAAAGTGCCGATGAGGGACACCGGCACCGCGATCAATGGGATGAGCGTGGCGCGCACGCTGCCGAGAAACAGATAGACGACGATGACCACGAGCACGAACGCCTCGAACAGTGTGTGCACGACGCCCTCGATGCTCTCCTTCACGAACTCGGTCGTGTCGTAGGTGATCTTGTAATCGACCCCCTCGGGGAACGACCCCTTGAGCTTGTCCAGTGTCTTGCGCGTGGCCTCTGCGCTCGCGATGGCGTTTCCGCCGGGAGACTGGTAGGTGGCGATCACGGCCGCCGGCTTGCCGTCCTGGCGTCCGATCTGCTCCGAGGACCGGCTGGCAAGCTCGATGCGCGCCACGTCCTTGACTCGCACGAACGAGCCGTCGGGGTTGGCACGGACCACGATGTTCTGAAATTCGTCGACCGTGGAGAGGCGCCCCTTGGTTTGGATGGTGAGCTGGAATTGCTGGTCCGGCAGGGCCGGCTGCGCGCCGACGCGACCGACGGCAGCTTGGACGTTCTGGGCCTTGACGGCATTGACGACGTCGTTGGGGGTGATACCGAGGTTGGTCATACGGTCACTGTTGAGCCAAACCCGCATGCTGTAGTCGGCCGGTGTGAGGAGGGCCACATCGCCGATGCCCGGTATCCGCTTCAGGGCATCGATAATGTTGATGGTTGCGTAGTTGCTGAGGAAGAGCTGATCGTAGCGTCCGTCCGGCGAGATCATCGAGACCACCTGCAGGATCGCCGACGATTGCTTCTTGATGCTCACCCCCTGGGCGCGCACCTCCGCAGGCAGCTGCGCCTCCGCCAGATTGACCCGGTTCTGCACCAGCACCGTGTTTATGTCGGGGTCGCTGCCGACGGCGAAGGTGACATACAGCGTGTAGCTGCCGTCGTTGCCGCTCATGGATTTCATGTAGATCATCTTGTCGACGCCGATGACGCGCGACTCGATGGGCTGGGCAACAACGGCCTCGACCACCTCGGCGCCGGCGCCTGGGTAGCTGGTCGAGACTTGAACCTGCGGCGGAACGATATTGGGAAATTGCGCGACCGGAAGAGCTTTGAGGGCGATCAGGCCGGCAAGCGTGATGACGACGGAAATGACGATTGCAAGCCGAGGTCGATCGATGAATATGCCGGACAGCATGGGTCGGGCTACGCCTTGACCTCTGTCGTCTGCACCGCGTCGCCGGGCCGCACTTTCTGCACCCCCTCGGTGATGATCCTCTCGCCCGCCTTCAGGCCCTTGGCCACCGAGACCTGCGCGCCTGGCGCCGGACCGACCTCGATACGGCGAACCTCGACCTTGTTGTCGTCATCCACCACGAGCACGAAGGGGCCGGCCTGATCCATTTGGAGCGCCTGCTGCGGGATCAGGAGCGCGGGCTGCGGCTTGCCCACCTCCGCCACAACTGCGACCAGCTGACCGTCGACGAGGATGCGATTTGGATTGGGAAAGGACGCACGCACCTGGACCGTATCGGTGCCCTGGCTCACGGTCACGTCGACAAAATCGACCTTTCCCGCCTGTGCGTAACGGCTGCCGTCGGCCAATCGAACGTAGATAGTGGCGTCCGCATCGCCTGACTTTCGGTCCTTCCGGACCTGGAGCATCTCGCGCTGCGTGACCGGGAAGCTCACGTAGATCGGGTCTTGCCTGACGATGGTGGCCAGGGGCTCGCTCGACGGCCCGACGTAGTTCCCGACCGAGACCGTCGCGCGCCCAATGCGTCCCGCAAGCGGGGCTCGGATCTCCGTATAGCTGAGATTGAGCTCGGCCTTCTCCAATGACGCCTTCAGGCGCGCGATCTCCCCGCGCGCACGTGCCTGCTGCATTGTGACGTCGTCGAGCCGCTTTTGCGTACCCACTTCCTTGGCAAGCAGTTCAGTGGCCCTCCTGACCTCGATGTCGGCGAGGGTCAGGGTGGCTTGCGCCTTCACGATTTCCGCCTTGATCTCCGCAATGGCGGACTTGTAGGGAGCCTGCTCGATGACGAACAGCACGTCGCCCTTCTTAACGTCCTGTCCTTCGTTGAAGAGCCGCTTCTCCAGGAAGCCGTCAATGCGCGCGCGCAGATCGACTTTGTCCTGCGCCTGCACCCGGCCGGTGAAAGTCACCGTTGGCGTGATCTTGTCCTCCGCAACTGGAACGACGGTTACGGCAGCCGGAGGCAACTCGGCCTTGGCTTGTAGCTGGGGGTTGTCGCAACCGTGCAGAAGAGGCGACGGCAGGCAGACCAGCAGGGCGAGCCAAGAATGACGTTGCGCTTTCACGACCCCTCTCCGCTTCTTCCGGTGTAGCGCAGGGCGCCGACGGGGATGTTTCACCTCTTGGCGGCGGCTGTGCTCGAGCTGTCCGCGCTTTTGTCCCACACCCGGTTTGCCGCCGGCGCGAATATTCGCGTGCGAACGGGGCGCCCGATATGCGGATAAACCCGAGCGATCAACGGGGAACATCCTGAGAGCCGGCAACGCCGAGCCTCCGGCGGTATCGACCGCATCGCGACCCTTCCAGAACGTCAGATTGCAATCCGATGGCATCGACCGACCGCAGCAGGGGACGACGCGGGCCACAAGGCCGTCTCCCGCCTAGTGCTTCTTGCCCATGACGGCGTCGCCGCCTCCCTGAACCCACGCCACGAGCACAGCCCACGCGGCGGAAAGGACGATCGGGCCGAAAAACAGGCCGACGATTCCGTAGGCAATCGCGCCGCCGATTACGCCGACGATGGTCACCGGCATCGGTGTTGTCAGACCCCGCGCCACCAGCAGGGGCCTGAGAACGTTGTCCATCAGGCCGACCAGGACCATGTAGGCGGTGAAAACCGCGGCATGCGCGGCGTTCATCGCCGTCCAGCTCCAAATGACAATCGGTATGAACAGGATCGTCGGCCCGATCTGGACCATGCCCAACACAAGAGCGACGAAGGCGAGCACACCGGGAGCAGGGACGCCTGCGGCCACGAAGCCGGCGCCTGCGAGGAGCGCTTGCAGGAACGCAATGCCGATCACGCCCCGCGACACGTTGCGTATGGTCGCGCCCGCCAGCTGCACGAGTTCCCTGCCGCGGTAGCTCAGCACGCGGTTGAGGAAGGCGCTGAGCGCGTCGGCGAGTTGCGGGCCGCGGGTGAACAAAAACCCCGCTATGGCGATTGAAACGAGGAGTTCGACCAGGCCATACAGCGCACTTTGTGCGATGCCCAGGAGCGTTCCGCCCAGCGGCTTCAGCATTGGCAACGTTTCCGCCAGCGCTACCTCGATATTGGTCGTGGCGAGGCTCCAGAGCTGATGCAGGCGCTCTCCGACAATTGGCCAGCCCCGCACAAACTGAGGAGGCGGCGGAATTGCCAGCTGCCCGTCGTCCAGGCTCACGGCCAGGGAGTGGATGCCGCTGACCATGCCCAGGCCGAGCCACGTCACGGGGCCGATGACGACCATCAGGCAGAGGACGGTAACGAGTGCCGCGGCCACTCGCGCGTTCAGCCGTGACGCGAGCAGATCGAACAGCGGATATAGCGCCACCACCAGTATGGCGCTCCACAATCCGATCGTCAGGAACGGAGCGATGACGCGGAACGACCAGTAGCCGAGCAGACCGATAAACCCGAGGCGGATCGCGAGGTCGACGGTTGTGGCGCCCAGTCTTTGCCGTGACGGGTCCTCGTTGCCACCCGCCGTCATGGCTCGAGCCGGGCCTGGCGCTTGTGCGGCTCGATGCTTCGCTCGAAGCACAGGCTTGCGAGGGACATGCGTGAGAGGCCCTTCACCTGGAGCACGACGCCGACATCGCGACTTGCCCCTACTGGGGAACTCGCGGCGTGCGGCTCATGCAGCTGCAGACGATATCTCTAACGGCCTTGGGAGGACTTGCATACGTTGCGATATCTCCAGCTCCGACAGTTGCGCCGCACTCAAGCTTACGTGCGACCGGCCACGCCCATTATCGGGACAAGCCCCCAATCCTGTGCAGAGAGTTGCTCCACCCAAATGCTGATGGGTGGCAGACTGACGGACACGGGTGCCTTGAGCCTGGGCGCCCAGCCACGAACGCCTTGCCATCCGCCGCTCCATGGTTTTCCCGCTCGTCCTGGGGTTTGTACCGATGTAGGTCCGATCAAACCCGTGTGAATGATAGTGCTTGTAAAGCAACGCCACAGGAGGGCACCCGGCCGGCATCCGCGCCGGAGGTCGCAAGAGCGACGTTGCGCTGCCTGCGCCGTCATTTGCCTGCCGCGGTACCTGGTTTCGTGCAATGCGCACTTCGAGCACACGCGATCGGGAAACAAGAACGACGAGCGCGCTGTCCGACAAAGAGCGGGCGTCGATCGACAGGTATTGGCGAGCCGCCAACTACCTGTCGGTGGGCCAGATCTACCTCTATGACAATCCGCTGCTGAAACGCCCCCTTACCAAAGACCACATCAAGCCGAGGCTGCTGGGTCACTGGGGAACGACGCCGGGGTTGAACTTCATCTACGTTCACCTGAACCGGCTGATCAAGAAACACGACCTCGACATGATCTACATCACGGGTCCGGGTCATGGAGGCCCTGGGCTGGTGGCGAATGCTTACCTCGAAGGGACCTACAGCGAGGTCTATCCGAACGTTTCTGCCGACGAGGAGGGCATGAAGCGGCTGTTCACCCAATTCTCGTTTCCGGGAGGGATCCCGAGCCACGTTGGCGCGGAGACGCCCGGCTCGATCCACGAAGGCGGTGAACTCGGCTACGCCCTCTCGCACGCCTACGGCGCGGCCTTCGACATTCCACACCTCATCGTTGCCTGTGTCGTCGGCGACGGCGAGGCGGAGACCGGACCGCTGGCGACGAGCTGGCATTCCAACAAGTTCCTGAATCCGGCGACCGACGGAGCGGTTCTGCCCATCCTGCACCTCAACGGATACAAGATCGCCAACCCTTGCGTCCTCGCCCGCATCAGCCATGAGGAGCTGGACCAGCTCTTCCGCGGCTACGGCTTCACGCCGTATTTCGTCGAGGGCGACGAGCCGGCGGCCATGCACGAGCTGATGGCGGCGACCCTGGACAAGGTCATCGGCAAGATCGAGCGCATCAAGGCAGACGCCGCAACGGTTTCGCGGAGCGGCCCCGCTGGCCGATGATCGTGCTGCGCACGCCAAAGGGCTGGACCTGCCCGAAGGAGGTCGACGGCCAGCGCATCGAGGACTACTGGCGCTCGCATCAAGTGCCGGTGGGCCAGATGCACGAGAACGGCGCGCACGTCCGCATTCTCGAAAAGTGGATGAAGAGCTACCGGCCCGAGGAACTCTTCGACGGCGGCGGCCGCCTCCGGTCCGATTTGGCCGACCTTGCTCCCCGCGGCAACCGCCGCATGAGCGCCAACCCGCACACCAACGGCGGCCTGGCGCTACGCGAGCTGCGCCTGCCGAACTTCCGCGACTACGCTGTGGAGGTGACCGCGCCGGGGGCGGTCTTTGCCGAATCGACACGCGTCATGGGTGGCTTCTTGCGCGATGTGATGAAGCTGAACATGGAGAGCCGGAATTTCCGGCTGTTCAGCCCCGACGAGAACAACTCTAACCGCTGGCAGGATGTGCTCGAGGTCACAAACCGCGCCTGGGTCGCGGAGGCCCTGCCTTGGGACGACCATCTGGCGCCCGACGGGCGCGTCATGGAGATGCTCAGCGAGCATCAGTGCCAGGGCTGGTTGGAGGGCTATCTTCTTACCGGCCGACACGGCTTCTTTTCCTGCTATGAAGCCTTCATCCACATCGTCGACTCCATGTTCAACCAGCACGCCAAATGGCTGAAGGTGTGCAATCGCATCCCCTGGCGGCGGCCCATCGGATCGCTCAACTATCTGCTGTCGAGCCACGTCTGGCGCCAGGACCACAACGGCTTCAGCCATCAGGACCCGGGGTTCATCGATCACGTCGTCAACAAGAAGGCCGAAGTGATCCGCGTATACCTCCCGCCCGACGCCAACTGCCTGCTGTCCGTGACCGACCACTGCCTGCGCAGCCGCAACTATGTCAACCTCATCATCGCCGGCAAGCACCCCGCGCCCCAGTGGCTGACCACGGAGGAGGCGGTCAAGCACTGCGAAGCCGGAGTGAGCATCTGGGAGTGGGCGAGCAACGACCGCGGCGACGAGCCCGACGTGGTAATGGCCTGCTGCGGAGACGTACCGACGCTCGAGTGCCTTGCGGCAGTCGATCTCCTGCGGCAGCATGCGCCCGATCTGAAGGTCCGCGTCATCAACGTCGTCGACCTGATGAAGCTGCAGCCGCCGAGCGAGCATCCGCACGGCCTTTCGGATCGGGATTTCGACGCGCTGTTCACCGCAACCAAGCCGATCATCTTCGCCTTCCACGGCTATCCATGGCTCATTCACCGCCTCACCTACCGGCGAACGGGCCACGACAACATCCACGTGCGCGGCTACAAGGAAGAGGGCACCACCACGACGCCCTTCGACATGTGCGTGCTCAACGACCTAGACCGCTTCCACCTGGTCGGCGACGTGATCGATCGCGTGCCCAGGCTCGGGGCACGCGCGGCTTACGCCAAGCAGGCGATCCGCGACAAGCTCATCGACCACAAGGAGTACATCAGACGGTACGGGGACGACATGCCCGAGATTGCCGGCTGGAGATGGGGACAGGAAGCTCCCCCTCCCGTCAGTCGATGATGTGATAGCCGCCGTCGATGTAGAGCGTCTCACCGGTGATCAGCTTGGCTGCGTTCGTCGCAAGGAAGGCGACAGCGGCGCCGACGTCGTCGATGGAGACGAGGCTGCGGGCGGGAGCCTTCGCCTGCGCCTTCTGCAAGAGCGTCTCGAACTCGGTAATGCCTGACGCGGCACGGGTCTTGAGAGGACCCGGCGAGATCGCATGCACCCTGATGCCCTTGGGTCCTAGCTCGGCGGCGAGATAGCGAGTCGCCGACTCGAGCGCGGCCTTCACCGACCCCATGAGATTGTAGTTCTCAACGACCATCCGGGACCCGTAATAGGTCATCGTGAACAGCGTGCCACCCGCCTTCATCAGCGGCTCGGACAGCTTGGCCATGCGGATGAACGACCAGCACGAGACGTCCATGGCCAACAGGAAGCCCTCCCTGGAGCAGTCGACCACCCGACCCTGCAAGTCCTTCTTGGGGGCGAAGGCGATCGAGTGGAGACAGATATCGAGGTTGCCCCACTCCCGCTCTATCCGCGCGAAAACGGCTTCCAGTTGGCCCTCGGCCTGAACATCAAGCGGCATGAAGATCGAGGCTTCGACCTCCTTGGCCAGTGGCTCGACATACGCTTTCGCCTTGTCGTTGAGGTAGGTCACCGCCAGGTCGGCGCCGAAGGCTCGAAAAGCCTTGGCGCAGCCCCATGCGATCGACTGGTCGTTGGCGATACCGGTCACGAGCGCCTTGCTGCCCCTGAGGAGCGCGAGAGAGGAAAGATCGATCATGCTCGCTTCTCCGCAACGCGACCGTCGGCATGCCCGCGCAGGACATCGAGGGTGTGGCGCGCGATCATCAACTCTTCGTTTGTCGGAACGACGAAGCAGGCGACCCGCGCTCCCTGGCGCGAGATGCGTGGCCCGCCGCCGGCATTCGAGGCGGGGTCGAGCTTGAGGCCGAACCACGAGAGGCGCCTGACCACGGCCTCGCGGATGTCCGGCGCGTTCTCGCCGATACCGGCCGTGAACACGAAAGCGTCGATACCGCCCATGGCGGCCGCAAGCAGGCCCGTGAAAAGCACGATCCTGTAGACGAAGTAGTCCAGGGCCAGCTTGGCACCGGGACTCGCGCTTGCGAGCAGTTCCCTCACATCGTTGCTGATGCCAGAGAGGCCCTTGAGCCCGCAATCGTAGTAAAGAAAGTGCTCGATCTCCTTCGCACTCATGCGCTTCTCGCTCATGAGGTAGAGCACCACACCGGCATCGAGCTGCCCCGGCCGCGTGCCCATCGGAAGACCGTCGAGCGCCGTGAACCCCATCGTGCTCTCCACGCTCCTGCCGGCGGAGATCGCACACATCGAAGCGCCATTGCCGAGATGCGCAACCACGACACGGCCGTCGGCAAACTCGGGCGCCACATCCCTCAGCCGGTCGGCAATGTATTCATATGAAAGGCCGTGGAACCCGTAGCGGCGTACACCCTCGGAATAGAGCTGCTCGGGGATTGCAAAGCGCTCGGCCACCTCGGCGTGTCCCCGGTGAAACGCGGTATCGAAGCAGGCAACCTGGGGCAGGTGCGGCAGTCGATGCAGGATCGCCCGGATCGGCGCAAGGTTGTTGGGCTGATGCAGCGGGGCCAGGGGCACCAAGCGTTCGAGTCGATCGAGCACCGCTTCCGTAACGACGGTGGGCGCAGTGAAAGTTGGCCCGCCGTGCACGACCCGATGTCCGACGGCCCTCGGCAGTCTTCCGCCGATCCGGTCGCGCAAGAAGACCCAGAGCTTGTCGAGCGCAGCGGGCACAGTGCCGACCTCAGCGACGCGCCATGTCTCGTCGGCGAGGCATTCGCCTCTCATACCTGCGGCCCTGAAGCGAGGGCACACACCGATGCCGTCGATCAGCCCTTTCATGCGCCGCTCAAGCCGGTTGCGCGCGCAGACCGCAAATAGCTGAAATTTGATGCTGGAGCTGCCCGAATTGAGCACCAGGATGGTGTCGCTCATGGCTCAGGCCCGAATCGGCTGTTTCGCCCTGCGGCTGTGGGCGAGGAGCACGGCAACGGCGCACGATGCCATGCGCGTCCTCACGTTGTCCGCACGCGAGGTCAAGACTATGGGCACCCGCGCACCGAGCACGATTCCCGCCGCATCTGCATTCGAGAGGAACGTCAGGTTCTTGGCCAGCATGTTGCCGGCCTCGAGATCGGGAACGACAAGGATTTGCGCTTGGCCTGCGACAGTCGACTTGATGCCCTTGATGCGCGCCGCCTCGGGGCTGATCGCGTTGTCGAAAGCGAGCGGACCATCGAGCTCGCCGCCGGTGATCTGACCGCGATCGGCCATCTTGCATAGTGCGGCGGCGTCGATCGTCGAGGGTATGCTCGGGTTTATCGTCTCGACGGCGGACAGAATCGCCACCTTCGGTTTTCCAAGCCCGAGCCCGGCATAAAGATCGATCGCGTTCTGGACGATATCGCGCTTGGCCACGAGATCCGGCGAGATGTTCACTGCCGCATCGGTGATGAACAGCGTGTGCGGATGGGTTGGAACGTCCATGACGAAGACGTGACTGATGCGCCGTCCGGTGCGAAGCCCGGTCTCACGCTTCGTCACCGCCGCGAGCAGCTCATCCGAGTGCAGGCTTCCCTTCATCAGCAGCTCGGCCCTGCCGGTGCGAACGAGCTCGACGGCCTTGTCGGCCGCCGCTTCGCTGTGGGGGACATCGACTATGTCCGTACCGTGGAGGTCCATGGCGATGGCCTCGGACACGGCGCGAATCCGCTCTTTCGGGCCGACCAGGATCGGAACGATCAACCCTTCGCCAGCTGCCTCGAGGGCTCCCCTGAGGGAGGTCTCGTCACAGGGATGCGCGACCGCCGCCGCGAGAGGCTGCAGGTTTTCCGTGGCTGCGATCAGGCGTTCGTATTTCCTGTGCTCGCGTGATTCGGGGGCGACAGCCCTTCCAGGTCTGGTCATGCCGGCGCGCTCACCACTTCAGGAAAAGTGCGATCTCGCCAGGCACCCCGCCCGGAAAATCGATCACCTGTGCATGCAGCTTGTAGCCGAGCGGTCGCAACTCCTTCGCGTAGAATTCGTAGGCCCTCCTGGCGAACCCATCGAGCGAGTCCGGCCAGTCCGGCAGCATGTTGTTGATGCGGCGGCCGCCGTCGTTGCAGTAGCTGGCCGGGAACGTGATGACCTGCACCTCCTTGAAGCCTTGTTCGGCGGCGAAGCGGACCGCCTTGTTGAGGCGGTCCATCACCTGGGGATGGATATCGCGCGCCATGAATGCCTCGTGCAGCCCTCGTTGCTCCCGCTTCTGCCGCTCCTTGCGCTTGCGCTCCTCGTCCATCTTCTTCATTTCGGCGTCGCCGATGATCTCGTTGAGATCCTGAGGGCGTAGGAGCGTCGTAGCCATGGTCCGTACTCCTGCTTGCGCGGCGTTCGACGGTCTTCCAGTCAATGTTTCGGCGTTCTCGCGGGCCGAGATGGCGCCTGCCGGCCAGGCCCCATGCGCGACGTCTCGACCTCCAAAGCGGGCGGCTGGATCAACCTTTCGGATTCAAAAAATCGTTCGACTTCGGTCAATCGCGCACGCCCGAGCTCGCTGCGCAATCCAACGGCATCGATCACCCGACGCAGACTGCCGGCCATGCGCGACGCGCTCTTGGGGTCTTTTGCGAGCATTGCCGGGATGGCATTCACGGCGCGCTTCTCATCGAGGAGCAGCATGAAGAATTGCGCGCGAACGAGCTCCTTGAATGTGTCAAGGCTCGAGCCGCCGCCAGCCTCGTCGCGCATCCGCCGCAGCAGATTGAAGCCACGCTCGTCGACCACGCCGTCAGGCATGCGGACATAGAGAAGCGCGCGGACGGCCGCCTCGCGCGGCCCCCCTTCGGCCATCGCCTCGGTCAGCTGCTCGAAGCGTTGGGCCACAAAGGCCTTGTGCACAGGATCGTCCGCAGGCCGCCGACGCGGGCTGCCGTCGGAAGCCCTGAGTCCGACCATTGCCTGCACAAAGGGAGAGCCGTATACGGCATGGAACCATGCCTCGGATGCACGGTCGCGCACGTCGCGATAGGCATCCAATGACGACTCGATCCAAGCGGAGAGCTGCTCCTGCGACTGCCAGAAGGCGTTGTCTTTCGGGACCGGTCGACGATCGCTCTTCGCTCCCTCGGCGGACGCCTGCAGCAGACGCACGAATGGGTTGGCGTCAGACAGCATCTCGTACTGCAGGCGCAAGGGATGACACCGGCGCATCCATCGGGCGAAGCCTTCGTTGGTCCAGCTCTGCACCCAAGGCTGCGCGAACGTGCGATAGAAGCCGAGGTTGATCTCGGATACCCGAGCGGCCGCGGCAAACTCCCGATCGTCCTCCTCGTCGTTACCGCCAAGAGCGCGTATGTCGTCGAGGCTTCTCGCCTCGAAGCGAACCAGGTAGTTGCCACCGATCAGGTCGCTGCCCGAAGCCCCATTCTTCGGCACCATCACTGCTTCGTAGAGACCGGGCGGAAGCACGTCGATCAAGTCGATGTTGCTTGCAAACTCGTCGTGCTCCTTCTTGGCCACGGAGCCGGAAACAAAGATGCCGAGATGGCCGACCGACTCGTGAACCGCGTAGACGATCGTCTGGCCGTGCGCCCGAATGTCATCGACGCTTCGGTACAGATCGAGGATCCAGTCCAGCGCCTGCTGTGGCGGGGTGATGTTGTCTCCCTTCGAGCAAAAGACGACGATGGGTGACCGGATGTTGCGTAGGTCCACGCACTGGCCGTCCGAAAAAGCGATTTCCGCCGTAGCGAGCTTGTTGCCGACGAAGAGCTCGTCGACAATGAACTGCATCTCCCCGGCGTTGAGGAGGACATGGCCGCCCCACCACTGCTCGAATTCAAGATAGCGCGGCGGCTCGGTATCGATCTTCGAATAAAGGTTGTGCTGCTTCGTCCAGAATGTGTTTGCGGGGTTCAGACTTTCGAAGTTCGTGACGAGCCACGCACCATCGAACTTTCCGTTGCCGAGGTCACCCATGAGCGCGGCGAGCCAACTGCCGCCGAGCAGCCCGCCCATGTAGCGCATCGGGTTCTGGCCGCGCACGCCCGCCCAATAGGACAGGGGCGAGCCGGCAACGACTATGGGACCGAAGAGCTCCGGCCGCATCGCCGCCAGCAGCGTGACGGCCCATCCGGCCTGGCAATTGCCAATGACCGCGGGCTTGCCCTCCGCTTCCGGATGCAGCGCGATCACCCGTTCCAGGAATGCGGCCTGTGCGTGGGCGATGTCCTCAATGGTCTGCCCAGGGACGGGATCGGGCAGGAATCCAATGAAGTAGCAGGGGTGCCTCGCCTTGAGGGCGACCCCGATCTCGCTATCCGCCTTGAAGCCACCGATGCCCGGACCATGGCCCGCGCGAGGATCGACAATGACGAACGGGCGCTTGCATGGGTCGATTTCCATGCCGTCCGGCGGCAGCACGCGGACAAGGCCATAGTTCACCGGCTGCGGCAGTCCGCGGCCGTCCATGACGAGCTCATGCCTGAACTTGAGGACGTGGGGCGCGGCCTTGGCGGCATGCTCCTGGTAGCGCGCACCGCGCTGCCGCAAGACGTCCCAGAACAGGATGCCCCGCTGGCAGGCGTCAGTCCAATAAGCCCAAGGGTCCCACCTTTGATCGACAGCCCATTCCGGGACCGACTTACCGGACGTAGCTGGACTTGACGGTGTTTTCACGCGCTCACCCAAATGGCAATGCTCGGCGGAACCTCGAGAGCCGGTCCGCTTCGCATCCCCTCTTGTTTCGCGGTCCACACGCACGGACTTCCATCCAGTGCCGCTTGCGCTGCGTGCGTTCTCCCGACACGCACATGCCTGGATACGGGCAATCCGACGGTGGGGGGACAAGACCTTGTGACAAGGACGAGATCACAGCTGCGCGCCCCACTCCCTCACTCAGCCTAAGGCAGCGGGGCGGTGGCAACACATCAGCAGAAACCCTCGGGCCCGATGGGGCAAATCCAGAGGCGAGCAGAAACCGTGTCTCCGATTGCAGGTACGAACGGCATCCTGAGGCGATTCAGCTCCAAAGAGCGGGCCGGCAGCGTTCCTGGCGGGGCTCTCGGCCGATTACCTCGGAATCACATTGGAGCTGGCAAGCGTGACCTGCACCTCAAGCGGCCTTCCTCCAGATTTGAGGAACGCCCTTGCCCGCCTGCTCATGGTCATTTGCGGTCTACTGGATATTCAAGGTCATGGTGAAAGGGCGCCGCGCAAGGCGCCCAGCAACTCCGGTCCATTGAAAGGCTTTTGCAGGACGGCAGCGGCCTTTCCAGACAACAGTGGCAGCACCGCATAGCCGGAGACGACCACAATTCGAACCCCTTGATCGCGCAACCGGTCGATCAGATCGTAGGCCATTTCGCCGCCCTTGAGATTGATGTCGACGACGGCAAGGTCGGGCTTCTGCTCGGTGGCCAGTCGCAGCGCATCGGCCGCTGTGGAGGCCGGCCCCCGCACCTTCATGCCTTCGACTTCGAGGAGCGACTTCAGCGCGTGGGCAACGTGCCATTGATCCTCCACAACGAGGACACGCACACCCCTCAAGTCTGCGCGCGGTTGCCTATCAACCCCGTTGTTTGAGGTTGGCAAAGAATGCCTCCAATGAGAACGATGGCTTGCGTTCAAGTTGGTGGGGAGGGTGGAGTTTCTGCATCCCCGATTCGGGGGAGATCTCACGTGCCGTGCGACAGGGGGTGGAGGTAATCGGGGTCAGCTGGATAGGTGGTACACGGAGTTGACGCATCGTGAGATCGCCTGGCCTGAATCGCAACTTCGGGCTGCCGTCATCGTTTGCGCAACCGGCGAGCGTGGTTGCAGCTCTACGTGTGATCGTGGTGGTTGGCTTGTCGCCATGGCGAGCGCGCGGCAAGTCCCAACCCGCCATACTCGTGCGCCGGCTTACGTTACGCAACTCGAGGTCGGCTCGCAGAATCGGGGGTTGTCCCGATGGCATGTCTCTGCAGCCGCTCTAGGCTCACTCAATGGCCTTCGCGGCGCTTCCTACTCTGACGACTTACACGAAGCTCGTGTCGACGCGAACATCGCCGGGCGAGGTGCTTGACGCCCTTAATCAGCTGACGATGGAGCATTTTGCCATCTCCGTTTTGGGAGCGGCGCGACTTCCCTTCAAGAACAACGATTGGGTTTCGGTCGAGCTTGGGAAGAACGTCTTCATTCATCAATCCGTTCCGAAGGGGTGGTGGGAGGAATACGCAGCAGCAGCGTCCCGCCACTACGATCCAGGGTTGATCATGGCTCGATCCAGTCTTATGGGCTACACGTGGATCGAGACCATGAAAATGCTCGACCCGGTGGGCCTCGACCGATGGTGGTATGAACTGTCGTACAAATATGGGATGCGTGACGGTATGACCTGCCCCGTAGGAGGTCGGTGGGTCGTAGGCTTCTGGTCGCCCAAGCCATTCTCCCACCTCCTGACGGACGCGTCGCGCATCGTGATCTATGGCGCTGCCAGCTTCGCAGCGCTGCGGATGGATCAAATAATTGGTCCTGACTTACAACGAGAGGCAAAACTGGCCAGGCGGCCAACGCCGAGAGAGCTGGCCGTATTGCGGCTTATGGCGGCGGGGAAGACGATTGACGAAATTGCCAAGTCGCTCGGGCTCGGCGAGGAGACGATCCGTAGCCACCTCAAGAAGGCTCAAGCGAAGCTCGGGGCTCACAACCGACCCCATGCGGTAGCCGAGGCAATACGGAATCGTTTGATTGTTTGAAGGCCAACCGTCGCGGGGAGCGGTCGAGGCGGCGCATCATGACCCTCCCGACTAAGGCATGGGCATCGGCATCGTGTTGGCGTGGAGGTGGGCGATGATCCAGATGGAACCGGCGAGGACAAGAAAGACGATCAGCACCCCAAAGGCGAGGGCCAGGATGTTGTTCGTATCGTCGGGCCCGCTGCCCAGATGCAGAAAGAACACCAGATGAACGCCGATCTGCGCCAAGGCGAGCACGATCAGCCCGACCGATATGCCGGGAGGCCACAGCAGACTGGTCTGCGACACGATGAACGAGGCGACCGTTGCCAGGATGGCGAGTGCGAGCCCCGCCGTATAGGAGCCGACGCTGGCGGTCGCCTCGTGCTCTTCGACACCCGGCGTCCGGTCCTCAATCAGGTGTTCGTCACCGTTCGTCATTGGACCCCCATGAGGTAGACCAGCGTCATCACCCCGATCCAGACGATGTCGAGGGCGTGCCAGAACAGGCTGAAGCACAACAGGCGCCGAAGCACCGCGGCCCGCAGGCCCTTGGCGACGACCTGAGCCGTCATATAGACGAGCCAGATGAGGCCGACGGTGACATGGGTGCCGTGCATGCCGACCAAGGTGAAGAAAGCGGACAGGAAGGCGCTGCGCTCGGGTCCGGCGCCCTTGCCGATCATGTCGACGAATTCCGAGACTTCGAGGAACACGAACGCCGCGCCTAGCACGAATGTAAGGGCGGCGAAGATCAAGTAGCGCTCCGGCCGGTCCTGCTCGGCGGCCAGCGCGCCAAGCCCGCAGGTATAGCTGGAGACCAACAGACACATGGTTAAGACGAAGACCTCGCGGAGATTGAACAGCTCGGCTCCGGTGGGCCCGCCGGCGGCATTGCCTGACAGGACCGCATAGGCAGCGAACAGGGCCGAAAACATCACGATGTCGCTGAGGATGAAGATCCAGAACCCATACGCGACCACTATGCGCGCGGGAGCCGGTCCGGGGTGGCGCTCGTGCGCGTGCGCGGCTGGGGCTGTGGCGATTGTGGCGCCCGTCATGCGGCCCCTCCCAGGCCTTCCCCGGCCCCCTCCAGGCGCGCGATCTCGCTGGACGGGATTTCGCGCTCGCGCTCGTCGCTCCAGCCGAACACCAGGATCGTGGCGGCAGCCGCGAGGAGACCGAGGATCACGATCCACCAGATGTGCCAGATCAGGGCAAAGCCTGTGACAACCGCAAAGAAGGCGGTGACAAAGCCCGTGGGGCTGTTGCGCGGCATGTGAATGGGCTCATAGGTCGCATCGACCCGCCTCTGCCACCCCTTCCGCTTCATCTGCGCGAAGGCGTCGATGGTCTCGACCCTGGGCAGCACCGCGAAATTGTAGGGCGGCGGCGGCGACGAGGTTGCCCATTCCAGGGTCCGGCCGTTCCAGGGGTCGCCGGTTGCGTCGCGGCGCCGCTCGCGCGTGCGGATGCTGACAAAGAGCTGCACGATCTGGCAGAGGATGCCGCAGAAAATGACCAGCGCTCCGGCCATCGCCACCAGCAGCAGCGGCCGCCACCCGGGGTCGGCGATGTGCTGGAGACGCCGGGTCATGCCCATCATG
The DNA here is from genome assembly GCA_036555805.1 of Hyphomicrobiaceae bacterium. Classification (GTDB taxonomy): domain Bacteria; phylum Pseudomonadota; class Alphaproteobacteria; order Rhizobiales; family Hyphomicrobiaceae; genus AWTP1-13. Next base: position 19,309 of record DATBKR010000583.1, read on the forward strand.
CCGAGCACATAGAGCGGCATGAAGGCGAGGTAGAAACCGACCAGCCAACACCAAAAGCTGGCCTTGCCCAACCGCTCGTCGAGGGTGAATCCGAACGCCTTCGGGAACCAATAATTGTAGCCTGCCAGCACACCGAAAACGACGCCGCCGATAATGACGTTGTGAAAGTGGGCAACCAGGAACACGCTGTTGTGCACCACGAAATCGATCGGCGGAACCGCCAGCAAGACGCCGGTCAAGCCGCCGATGACGAACGTGACCATGAAGCCGATCAGGAACAGCATCGGCGTTCTGAATACGATTTGTCCTCGGAACATCGTGAAGAGCCAATTGAAGACCTTCACGCCCGTCGGCACCGCGATGATCGCCGACATGGTGCCGAAGAAGGCGTTGACGTCGGCGCCGGCCCCCATCGTGAAGAAGTGGTGCAGCCAGACCATGAAGGACAGGATGCAGATCCCGAGGGTGGCGAGAACCATCGAGCGATAGCTGAACAGCCCCTTGCCGGACAAGGTCGCGGCCACCTCGGAAAAGACCCCGAACGCCGGCAGGATCAGGATGTAGACCTCGGGATGCCCCCAGAGCCAAAACAAGTTGACATACATCATCTGGTTGCCGCCGGCATCGTTGGTGAAAAAATGCATGCCGAGATAGCGGTCGAGCAGCAGCATCAGGAGGGTCGCGGTCAGAATCGGAAACGCCGCGACGATCAGCAGGTTTGTCGCCAACGCGGTCCAGCAGAACACCGGCATGCGGAAATAGGTCATGCCCGGCGCGCGCAACTTGAGGATCGTGGTCACGAAATTGACGCCGGTGAGCAGCGTGCCGATACCCGAGATCTGCAACGACCAGAGATAGTAGTCGACCCCGACGTCAGGGGAGAACGTGAGCCCCGACAGCGGTGGATAGGCCATCCACCCGGTGCGCGCGAAATTGCCGATGACGAGCGAGAAGTTGATCAGAAGCGCGCCCGCCGCAGTGAGCCAGAAGCTCACCGAGTTGAGCACGGGGAAGGCTACGTCGCGCACGCCCAGCTGCAAGGGCACGACAAAGTTCATCAGCCCGATGACGAGCGGCATCGCCACGAAAAAGATCATGATCGTGCCGTGCGCAGAGAAGACCTGGTTGTAATGCTCGGGCGGGAGATATCCCTCCGCACTGCCGATAGCGAGGGCCTGCTGCGAGCGCATCATGAGCGCATCGGAAAAGCCGCGCAGCAGCATGACGAGCCCGAGAGCCAAGTACATGACGCCGATGCGTTTGTGGTCGACGCTGGTCAGCCACTCGCGCCACAGATAGGGCCACCAGCCCTTTACCGTGACGATCCCGAGCGCGACGATAATGATCGAGACAACCACGGCGGCGCTGATCAGCGGCAGCGGCTCGTTGAAGGGGATCGCGGCCCAGCTTAGCTTGCCCAGCATCTCAATGTCCTTCCCCCGACGCCGGCGGACGCCGCGCTGCGCCAACACCGGCCTTTGCGGGACCCGCTGCCGTTTGATCCACGATGCGCTCGAATAGCTTGCGCGCGACCGAGCGGTAGGTCGCCGGTTCGACCGTCCCGGGCTTCGCCAATTCCGCGAGCCGGCCATCGTCGAGCGGAGGTGCGCCGCCACGCACTTGCGCGACCCAGGCGTCGAAATCGCTGGCCGGTACCGCCTTCGCGATGAAGCGCATGTCGGAAAAGCCGCGGCCGCTGAAATTTGCCGAGAACCCGGGAAACTCGCCCGGTTCGCTTGCCAGCAGGTTGAGGTGCGTGGTCATGCCGCCCATCGTGTAGATCTGGCTGCCGAGCTGCGGCACGAAGAAGGAGTTCATCACCGTCGCCGAGGTCAGGCGAAATCTGACCGGCGTCTCGGTTGGGATCACCAGCCGATTGACGGAGGCAATGCCCTGGTCGGGATAAATGAACAGCCATTTCCAATCGAGCGCGACCACATCCACCTGGAGGGGGGCGGCTTTCGCGGCAATCGGTGCGCGAGGGTCGAGTTGATGCGAGCCGATCCAGATGACGCCGGTAAGCAGGATCACGGTCAGCGTCGGGATCGACCAGACGACGAACTCGATGCGCCCTTCATAGGGGAGGTCCAAGCCGCGGCTGGCACGGGCATTGGACGACCGGTACCACCAGGCGAACGCCAAGGTCGCCAGGATCACGGGGACCACGACGACGAGCATGATCGCCGTCGAGTTGATGAGGAGAAGCCGCTGCGCCGACGCGACCGGGCCTTTGGGGTCCAATATGCCGGCCGACTGGCAGGAAGCCGTGAGCAAGGCGACGCCTAAGATCGGCCAGAGCGGCGCTCCCGGACGACGAAAGCCGCGCTCCGGTTGGGTCGATCTCATGAAGCAAAGCCTATGCCCTCTCGCTGCGATGCAACCATCCAGAAGAACCCTGAAAAGGTGCTGGGCCGTCCAGGGTGTTCCGGTCATTCGACGGACGCTCCAGTCCGGCCGGTGAGCTATGGGCAGGTCGACTCCCGGTCCCGGCAGGTCGGATTTGCAGCTGCGGCCTTACCTGGAGTTGGCGGGGGTCCGGCTGGGATGCACGGGCTGCAACGGCCCCGGCAGCGCGCGCTCCGCCGCCGCTTCCAACTCCGTCTCGTGCGCGCGCACGAAGACGAGCGCGCCGACGATGCAGGCGAGGCCGATCAACACAAGCGCGATGCCGAGCGGCCCGGTCACGTGCGTCACGGCTCTGCCGAAAAGATAGGCCCCGAAACCGACGACCGACGCCCAAAGGATGGCGCCGGCCGCATTGGCGAGCAGGAAGCGGCGCCAGTCCATCCGGTTGACCCCGGCCAGGACGGCGGCGAGCACGCGCAGGACCGCGACGAAACGACCGAAGAACACCACCTTGGTGCCGTGTCGCAGGAACAGATATTGGCCGAGCTTGATCTTGCCGGGCGACAGGCCAATGCGACCGCCGTAGCGGAGCAGCAGCCGGTATCCGAACTCGCGGCCGATCCAGTAGCCGATGTTGTCGCCCAGCACGGCACCCGCGGCGGCGGACGCCACCACCGCTGCGATGCTTTGGTCATGACGGGCGGCATAGAGCGCGGCCAGGACAAGCACGCTCTCGCCGGGCAGGGGGATCCCCATGCTCTCCAAGCCAACGATAATGCCGATTGCAAGGTACCCGTAGGTGGCAATGAGATGAGCAATGTGATCTGACGATCCCCACTCCACCACCTTGTCCTTTCAGATTGTCGAGGCCGCAGGATTGACGGCGAGCGCAAGCCCGGCCGTGTTGAAGGAGAACGAGATGGTCGCGTGCAGGGTTGCAAGCCGGCGCGAGGGCTTGGTTAGGACCGAGATATTGGCGTGCGGCGAAAGTTCAAGATCGGCTTCGCGATCCCGCCGAGCTCAACGGATCGCAGCTTGCATGCCGCAATAGCCCAACGCCGTGCGCACGGCCAAGGCATTGGAAGGCGCGACCAAAGCCCCGGCGTCGTGCAGCACCTGGACCTGGCGCGCGCGCACTTGGGGGTCCTGATCGGTTCCGGTCACCGAGGCGACCACTATGGGCGCGCGGCGCGGCGCATCGGCCAGAATGTGGGCGAGGCGGCTGGCCGGATCGGGATAAGCGCAGAAGCCGATTACCACGTCGATGAGGACGGCCGCCACCGAAGGATCCGCCAAGGTTTCGCGCAGCATGTCCTCGCGCAAGGATGGGTCGATCATCGGATGGGGACGCCCGCGCGTGAATTCGTCCGCGCCGAGGTCGACAATCGTATCGGCCGCCCGGCCGTCCTCCAGTGTGCCCGCTCCGGGAACGGCCGCATTCGACGCAACCTTGCGGCCCGCTTCGAGCAAGATGACCTGCGCCTCCGCGCCCAGCGTGCCGCCGCAATAAAGGCCGGCAATCCTGCCCTGGCGCGCGGGCGGCAGGCTGGGCGAGAAATCGCCGAAGAGCGCCTCGCCGAGGGCGTCCTCCGCCGCTCCTTGCAGCGTCGACGCCAGTCGCGCGTTGGGTGGCATGTCCATAGTCCGCGCGCCGAGAAAGCAGATCGTGAACGGCTTCCTGCTTTCGGCGACGCGAGCCAGCACCCTGCGCGCGACCTCCGGGTGCGGCGGTTTGGAAATGAGCACAATTCGTTCTGTGTCGAGATCGCGATCGAGCGCGTCGATCGCCATCAATGTCGAAATGGCCCCGATGCGCTGGCTGAGGTCGCGGCCGCCGACGCCGATGGCCTGCGAAACGCCCTTGCCGGCGCGCGCGATCAGGCACGATACCTCCTGCATGCCCGTCCCGGATGCGCCGACGATGCCGATGTCGCCGCGCGGCACGCGATTGGCGAAAGCCAGCGGCACGCCGTTGAGGATGGCGGTGCCGCAGTCGGGGCCCATGATCAGCCGATCGTGCGCCCGGCCCTCCTGCTTCAAGGCGAGTTCGTCCTCGATGGCGACGTTATCGCTGAACATCATGACATGCAGTCCGGCTGCGAGGGCGTTGCGCGCCTCGGCGACAGCGAATTCGCCGGGCACGGAGATCAGCGCGAGATTGGCGCCAGGAAGGGCCTTGGCGGCCGCTCGCAAGGTGCGGGCCGACCAGCTTCCCGACTGCGGTGCAGCCGGCTTCGATGCACGAAGAAGGACATTCGCCTGTTCGAGCGCGGCGCGCGCAGCGGTCTCGTCTATGGCCTTGATCGCCACAACGAGGTCGTTGGGATCGGCGGCGGTGCCTTCGGATCGCAGAATGCCGGCGTCCTGCATGACCTTCTTGTTGGATGGCGTGGCCATCATCAAGGTCGCTTCTATCACGCCCGGCAATCCGGCCAGCGTCCGCGACAGCCGCATCAGCGCCACGGAATCCATATAGGCGCCCCGCCGTACCTCGTTGACGACCACGCCGCTCATGCCACATCCATTTTTTTCGCCAGCGCCCGCACGGCCTGCTGGAAGCATCCCATAGGCGCGCGCGCCAGGCCTGCCCCGACCTGACCGATACCCGGGTTCCTGTGGGCGATGCCGGTGTTGATCGCCGGTGCAATACCCGAGCCGGCAGCGAGCCGCACGTCGATGCCGGTCGGCACGCCCGCGAAATCGAGTGCGGGAATGGTCCAGCCGGGATTTGTCGTGACCGCGATCTCGCCCATCTCCCTGGTGTAGGCGATTGCGCTGGCGGCATTGCCCGCACCGATGAAGCCGACGACTGCCGGGGCCGCCGCCATGGCAAAGGCCCCGAGCCCAACGGTCTCCACGATGGCGGAATCGCCCATATCCGGGTTCGCGTCGGCTTCGCCGTAGCCCGGGAAATAGAGACCGATCGGCATTTCGACCGGGGCCACGAACCATTGATCGCCGGTGCCGCCGACGCGGATGCCAAAATCCGTGCCGTTGCGGCACATCGCTGTCACGATGCTGCAGGACGGGATGTCGCGCGCGGGGTCGGCGATGGCCTTGCCCATCGCCATGGCGATGTTGAGGAAGAACTGGTCGTTGCCGGCGATGAAGGCCAGCGTCTGTGCCAACTTCTCGCTGTCCTTCGTGGCCCGTGCCAGCCAGGGCGAGATTTCACGCAGGAACAGGCTGGTGCACGCGATGTTGCGCTGGTGCATTTCGTCGCCCATGCCGAGCCCACGCGCGACGATGGATTTCAGCGCAATGCCGCCGGCCGCACGCACCGCTTTCCCCAGCATGGGCCCGAGCACGTCGCGCAGCCAGCCGAGCCGGTTCAGGACCTCGGCGTCATTCCCGCCGAACCGCATGACCTTTCCGAGACCTTCGTTGATCGTGCAGTACGCGCGGTTTCCGAAGGTCCGGTTCTCCACGATCATGACGGGCATGCCGCGCGTGGTCATGCCGGTCATCGGCCCGACCGCGCCGCAATGATGATTGGGCTCGAACCGCACGCCGCCACTGGCGGCGAGCCTGCCCGCAGCATCGAGGTCCTCGGCCCAGCCCTCGAACAGAATCGCCCCGGCGATGGCACCCTGCATCGGGCCGCACATGCGAGACCATTCGATGGGCGGTCCCGCGTGGAGAATCAGGCGGTCGGTCAGTTGCGGAATGACGGATTCCGCTGGAACGACGTCGACGAGAACCGGATCGCCTTCCAGCATGCGCCGCACCGCGACCTGGTTGGCGGCATCGATCCGGTCGGCTGTTTCCCCCGGCGTGCTCAGCAGCGCGGCGAGCTTGGCAGATTCAGGATCGCCGCCGGGCGGCACCCAGTCCACCTGGGCGACTGGAACACCGAGGCTCGCCAACTCGCTGGCGAAGCTCTCGAGGCCGATATTGACGACGTTCAGCTCGGATTTCAGCAGCTTCTCGAGTGACACGCCGCTCATGGTGCACGCACCGCTTCCAGCATCGGTCAACGTCTCCTCGAGGGTTGGTAAGAGCGCGCTTACTTTCTAGTCCGACGGGCCGCCTTGTCAATTGTGAGCATCGCATCCGAATCCGTGCCCCAGACCGTCTGCGGCAGCCGGCCCCGCGCCTTCGCAACAGCCGGGTCCGCCAGCCAAGCGAGTGTCAGCTCCTGTGCGTGTGCCCGTCGCAACTCGATCCAGCCCGGATCGCTCAGGTCCTGGCCGAACATCGCCGACAGCGTGAAGCGGTTGGAAACGTGGAAATAGCTGAGCGCAGTGATGGACACGTAGAGCTGGATCGGGTCCACACCCGCGCGAAAGGCACCGGAGCGTCGGCCGCGCTCCAAGAGATCGGTAATGATCGCGAGCAGCGGCAGTGTCAGCGGGCGGACCGCGCGCGACTTCCTGACGAAGCGACCGCGCAGCATGTTCTCGTTGTTGAGCAGCGCGATATAGTCGGGATGCGCGGCAAAGAACCTGAACGTAAAGTCGATCAGCCGGGCCATCCCCTCGACCGGCTCCACCTTGCCGAGATCGAGCCGGCGCTCCTCCGCCCGGATCTGCGTGTACACCCGCTCCAGGACCGCCGTGTAAAGGCCCTCCTTGTCCCCGAAATAGTGATAGAGCAGGCGCATGTTGGTGCCGCTGCGCGTGGAGATGGCTTCCACGCGCGCACCCGTGAAGCCGTTGCGGCAGAACTCGCCGACCGCGGCCTTGAGAATCGCTTCTCGGGTTCGCGCCGGATTGCGTTTGCGCCCTTTGAGTTCGAGCGCGGTGCGCTTTTGCTTCATGCCGAGCCTTGCTCGAGAGGGCGGTCGCCGCGGCGCCGAGCCGAAGTCGCCTGCAACTTGACAGATTGAGCGGCGATGTAAATACTTTCTTACTTCGCTGGGCGGAGGCGTTTGCTCTTTTGTCGTTGGCGCGTTGCCGGTTCCCTGCGCAGGGCAAGCATGCGGCCGGAAGCAATCGCAAGCAGATGCAAAGAGCGTGACGATGTGAGAGGAGACGCACGATGAGCCTTTTCGGTGACAAGGGTGCCAGCCGTTGGCTGGCGTGGGCAGCTTTTGCTGGGCTGGCGTTCCCGATCTCGCCGGCACCCGCGTTCGCCGCGGACCCGATCAAGATCGGTCAGGTGGCGGCCCTCTCGGGGCCATCGGCGCAATCAGGCGAGGCGATGACCCGCGGACTGCAGATCGCCATCGACGAGATCAACGCCAAGGGCGGTCTTCTCAAGGGACGCCAGCTCCAGCTGATCCAGCGCGACGACGAATCCAATCCCCCCAAGGGCTTGATCGCCGCACGCGAGTTGATCTTCAAGGAGAAGGTGGCCGCATTCTTCGGCGGCCTCGATACGCCGGTGTCGCTGGCCATCGTGCCGGTGGCCAACAGGGAGGCGGTGCCTTTCATCGGCATCTGGGCGGCCGGGACCAACATCACGCACAACGGGGCCAAGCCCAATTTCGTGTTCCGCGTCTCCGCCGTTGACGCCCTGGTCGACGTTCGCCTCCTCAAGCACGCCGAGAAACTCGGGAGTAAGAAGGCCGGTCTCATTCTCATCAACAACCCATGGGGCGAATCCAACGAGAAGGGGTTGAAAGCAGCGGCGGAGGCCAACAAGGACATCGCCATCGTCGGGATCGAGAAGTTCGAGAACAACGATGTCGATCTTGTGCCGCAGCTGACACGGCTGAAGCAGGCCGGAGCCGACGTGTTGATCCTCGTCGGCAACGCCGCACCAGGGGCGCAAGTTATGAAGTCGCGCGAGCGCATGGCATGGAAGGTGCCGGTCGTGTCGCATTGGGGAATTTCCGGCGGCCGCTTCCCGGAGCTTGCCGGTCCCTCGGCGGGTGACGCGCAATTCGTCCAGACCCACAGCTTCTTCGGCGAGCAGAATGCGGCCGGCAAGAGGCTGATCGCGGCGCTCGTAAAGAAGTATCCGGAGATCAAGGGTCCTGCAGACATCTTCTCGCCGGTCGGCACGGCGAACGCCTACGACGCCATGCATCTGCTGGCCATGGCAATCGAGAGAGCCGGCTCCACCGACGGCAAAGCCATCCGCCAGGCCTTGGAGAGCCTCGGCACCTACGAGGGCCTCATCAAGACCTACAGACAGCCGTTCACGGCAGATAACCATGACGCGCTGGGACCGGACGACTACGTGATGGTGCGCTACGTCGGAAGCGATATTCACCCGGTGAAATAGCGGGTGCGCAAATGGGCGGGGCCGGTGGGAGCCGGCCCGCTTTTTCTGAGCTCTTCCCAAAGGGAACGACCGGCCGCATGCTGTTGCTCGCCTCGGCGCTCATCACCGGGCTCGGACTCGGAAGCATGTACGGGCTGTTGGCGCTCGGCTACCACGTGACCTACGCGGTCTCCAGCACCGTCAATTTTGCCCAGGGCAGCACGATGATGCTGGGCGCCGTCCTGGCGTTCACGTTCGCCGTGACCCTCGGATGGCCGATGTGGTCAGCCGTGCTCCTGGCCCTCGTCCTGTGCGCGGTCTGGGGCGTGCTGGTCGAGCGCATCGCCGTACACCCTTTCGTTTCGCGCGGATCGGATTCCTGGCTGATGGCCACGGTGGCGCTGGGCATCGTATTGGAGAACGTCGTCCTCTTCACGTTCGGCAAGGATCCGCGTGGCATGCCTGCCAACGTGCTCACCTCCGAGGCCGTTTCGATCGCAGGCGTGCGCATCCAGCTTCTGCAGATCCTGATTCCGGTCGTCGGGCTGGGGCTCGCGTTCGGCCTTCACCACGTTTCGACGCGCACCAAGTATGGCAAGGCACTGCTCGCGGTTGTCCAAAACAGGGAAGCGGCGCGACTCATGGGCATCAATGTCGGCGTCGCGATCATGGCGGCGTTTGCCGTTTCCGGCCTGTTCGCAGGGGTCGCCGGCGTCCTGATCGCGCCCCTGTTCACCGTCTCATCGAGCATGGGCACGCTGTTCGGCATCAAGGCGTTCGCCGTTGCGATCCTCGGCGGCATATCCTCGCCCTGGGGTGTCGTCGCCGCCGGACTGATCTACGGGCTGGCGGAGGCGCTGGTAACCGCTTTGCTCGGCTCCACCTACACCCAGATCGTGACATTCTCGCTGGTGATCCTGGTGCTGGCGATCCGGCCCAGCGGCCTTTTCGGCCGTGCTGCCCTCAAGAAAGTCTGAGATGCGCTGGCGTGCCATCCTCCTCTCGGCCATCGCCACGTTGCTCGCCGCAGCCGCTGTGGCCCATGCCGACGGCTATCAGCTCTACATTCTGGCCCTGGTCGGTCTGACCACGATCGTCGGCGTCGGTCTCAACATCCTGCTGGGCCTGAGCGGCCAGATCTCGCTCGGCCATGTCGGTTTCTATGCGATCGGCGCGTACGCGGTGGCTATTCCGACAGCGAACCACGGATGGAGCTTCTGGCCGGCTTTGCTGCTCGCCGCACTCGCGACCGGAGTTGCCGGTGCAGCCCTGACGCTCCCGGCGCTGCGTGTGCGCGGCCCTTATCTTGCAATGGTGACGATTGCGTTCGGCTTTGTCGTCGAGCAGCTGGCGGCCGAGTGGAAGGAGTTGACCGGCGGCTGGAACGGTCTGCTCAACATCCCGCAGCCGAGTGTTGTCGGTTTTCAATTCGGCGAGCGCGATACCGGCTTCCTCATCCTGTTCCTCGCAGTGTCGTCGCTGGGCCTTTACGGCTGGCTGAGCCGCAGCGCCTGGGGACAGGCCATGCGCGCTATCCGCGATTCGGAGGTCGCAGGCCAGTCGATCGGCCTCAACCCGGTGGCCATCCGCGGGGCCGCTTTCGTGCTCTCGGCGGTCATGGCGGGAGTGGCTGGCGGCGTCTTTGCGTCCATTACCGGCTTCATCAGCCCCGAATCCTTTCCTTTCTTCCAGTCCATCTTGTTCCTCCTCGTCGTCATGATCGGCGGCTCCGGGCGCACGCTCGGACCGCTGTTCGGCGCGGTCGTTGTCGTCCTGCTGCCGGAGGTGCTGTCTTTTCTTGCCGAATATCGCCTGTTGTTCGTCGGCGTGCTCCTTCTTGCGGTCTTGCGGCTGGCGCCGGAGGGCATCGTCGGGCTGGCAGAGCGTCTGTTCCGCAAGGCCGCAGACGGCGTCGCACCGTCCCGCACCGAGGCGGTGGAAGCCTTTCTCGCCCGCACCGGGGCCGGAGGCGGGCTGACGGTGCGCGATCTGTCCATCGCGTTCGGCGGCGTGCGTGCCGTCACCGGGCTCGATTTCGAGGCGCAGCCTGGAAAGATCACCAGCGTGATCGGCCCGAACGGAGCCGGCAAGACCACTGCGCTCAATCTGGTCTGCGGTTTCTATGCCCCTTCCGCCGGTTCCATCGTGTTGCAGGACCGGGAGATCGCCGGCTCGTCCTCGCACGCAATCGCGCGGGCCGGCATCGCGCGCACCTACCAGACCACCCAGCTGTTCGGACAGATGTCGGTCCTCGACAACGTCCTGATCGCCTTCCGCAGGGGCCGGCTCGGTCGGCGGAACGATCGCAGCACGGCGGACGAGCGCCGGCTGGCCGAAGGCCTGCTGGCCTTCGTCGGCTATGCCGGACCCGTCGAGCGCACGGCGGCAGCGCTGCCCCACGTGGACAAGCGCCTGGTCGAGATTGCGCGCGCCCTTGCGACCCGGCCGCAGGCCCTGCTGCTCGACGAGCCAGCCGCGGGCCTGAGCGGCGAGGATACCAAGGCCCTCGGCGATCTGATCCGGCAAATCGCATCGCTGAACGTGGCGGTGATTCTCGTCGAGCACGACATGGATCTGGTGATGCAGATCTCCGACCGTATCGTCGTGCTGGACGCCGGCGCCAAGATCGCGGATGGGCCGCCGGCCGCCGTGCGCAACGATCCGCGCGTGCTGAAGGCCTACCTGGGTGAGGGGACGGTCTCCGATCGCTCGCGCGCCAGACCGCTTGCGCCGTCTCCCCGTTCCCTCGTTGCCGTGAAGGGGCTGGCAGCGGCATACGGTGCCGTGTCGGCGCTGCGCGGCATGGACCTGACAGTCGGCGAGGGCGAGTTCGTATGCGTGCTGGGTGCCAACGGCGCGGGCAAATCCACGCTGATGCGCGCGCTCAGCGGTTTGCATCGTCCCGTGGAGGGAGAAGTCCTGCTGATCGGCGAGCGCGTCGAGCGATTGGCGCCGCATACGATCGCCAAGCGCGGGCTCATCCTCGTTCCGGAAGGGCGCCAGGTTTTTCCCGAGTTGACGGTCGTCGACAACATCCGCCTCGGCGGATTCTCCCGTTCCGATGCCGATCTCGACGCGGACGTCGAACGCATGCTGACGCGCTTCCCGCAGCTGCGGGAGCGCGCCGCGAGGCCCGCCGGCCTGCTGTCGGGCGGCGAACAGCAGATGCTGGCGATCGCCCGCGGGCTCGCTGCCCGTCCGAAAGTGCTGATGCTCGACGAGCCGTCGCTGGGGCTGGCGCCCGCCCTGATCGAAGGCCTCTATTCGATTCTCGGCGAACTCCGGGATCACGGCCTCACCATCCTTCTCGTCGACCAGATGGCGGGCCTGGCGCTGTCCGTTTCGGACCGCGCTTACGTGCTTCAGTCGGGCCAGGTGGCGGAAAGCGGCCCGGCCAGCACGTTCTCCCAGGACCGCTCATTGCACAAGGCCTACTTCGGCGAGGTTTCGAGCGCTTAGCGACCAATGGATCTCATCCTCCGCAATGCGCGCCTACCGGGAGAACCGGGCCGGCTTGTCGACATCGGCGTTGCCGCCGGCAAGATCGTGGCCATCGAGACCGCGCTCTCCGCCGAGGCTGAGACGCTCGATGTGGACGGGCGCCTGGTGAGCCCGGGCTTCGTCGAAACCCACCTCCACCTCGACAAGTCCTGCATCCTGGAGCGCTGCGTCGCCGACACCGGGGATCTCGACGAGGCCATCCGGCAGGTGGCAGCGGCCAAAGCGTCGTTCACGCCGGAGGACGTCTATCGGCGCGCCCGGCGCACCTTGGAGCGCTGCATCCTGAACGGCACCACGCATATCCGCACGCACCTGGAGGTGGATCCCGGCATCGGCCTCATGGGGCTCGAAGGGGTGCTGCCGCTGGTCGCTGAATACGCGTGGGCGGTCGATCTCGAGATTTGCATATTTCCGCAGGAGGGCCTGTTCAATAACCCCGGCACCGAGGAGCTGATGGTCGAAGCGCTGCGGCGGGGCGGCGCGTGCATCGGTGCGTGTCCATACACGGACAGCGATCCACACGGGCAGATCGACCGCATTTTCACGCTGGCGCGCGAGCGCGATCTCGACATCGACATGCATCTCGATTTCAGCCTCGACCCGGCGGGCATGGACCTGTTGCACGTCTGCCGGCGAACGGAGGACTTCGGCTACGGGGGACGCGTCGCCATCGGCCATGTCACGAAGATGTCGGCGCTCGACCCGGAGACGTTCACCGCCACCGCCAAGCGATTGAGCTCGGCCGGGGTGGCGCTGACGGCGCTGCCTTCGACCGATCTCTATCTGATGGGGCGCGCCCACGCACAGAACGTGCCTCGCGGTGTCACACCGGCGCACCGGCTGTTGCGGCACGGCGTGAACTGTTCCCTTGCGACCAACAACGTGCTGAACCCGTTCACACCGTTCGGCGACTGCTCGCTCCTGCGCATGGCCAATCTCTATGCCAACGTCGCGCAAACGGGGACCGCGCACGATGTGAAGGAATGCTTCAACATGGTGACCTCTCGTGCAGCCGCTCTCATGAACCTGCGAGCTTACGGGGTGTCGATCGGCAGCGAAGCGGATCTGGTGGTGCTCGATTGTCAGTCTGCACACGCCGCCGTAAGCGAGCTCGCCCCGATCCTGTACGTGCTCAAGCGGGGCCGGCGGACGGTGACGCGGGAGCCAGCCGTGCTGCACAGGCCCGGGGCGTGACGCCTCATGCCTGAGGTCCCGCCAATTGCTATCCACAAAGTCGGCCCGCTGGCCGCGCGGTTTCTCAGCGAGCGCGCGTCGGGCGAGGTCGGCGCCGTGTTCGAGCACAGCTTCTACATATCTCTTCGCGGGCATTGGATCTGCCTGCTGCCATCCGGTTTCGGCAATGGCCCGCTCAATGTTCTGTGCGACACCGGCCAGTATCCAAGGGCGCCGGTGCGGCTCGGCGAAACCGTGGCGGTCGCGAACGAGACCGTGCGTGTCGGAACTTCCATAACGTTTTCATTGGCCGCGGCGGAGCGCTGGAGCCCGCCGTCGGTGGCGTCATGGAACAGCACGACCCTGGCCCGCGGCCTCGCCGCACTCGACGCCGTACTGCCGACCTGTCCCGTCCCGCGGGAGAGCCTGACCGCTTGCTGGCTGACTCCCTGCGAAATGCCCAACCGCTTGGGCCTGGTGGCATCCGCAGCCTATCCGCCGATGCGCCACTTGCGCGACGTGCTCGCCAAGTCGACCTCCGCCGGCGTCGCGCGCGATCTCGACATTGAACCGGTTCTGCCTCTCATCGGCCTTGGCGGAGGCCTGACCCCTTCAGGGGACGACGCGCTCGGCGGGGCGATGATCGCCCTGCACTGTATGGGATGCGACTGGCTGCGCGATGCCTTCTGGTCGCGGCTGCAAGCCTCGGCCGCGACTGGGACCGGCCCCATCAGCTACGCGCATCTCGAAGCTGCCGCGCAAGGCTACGGGCACGAAGCGCTGCACTGGACCTTGAACACGCTGCTCGCCGGGCGCGCGGGGGACATGCGCGCCAATCTCGCCGCGATCGGTGCCATCGGCCATACCTCGGGCTGGGATGCGCTTGCAGGGATCGTTCTGGCGCTGCAAGCGCTGACAGCCGCTGCAGCGAACGGCCCCCGGCGGCCCCGGCGCGGCCCGGAAGCGGAGAAGCCCCATGCGATCCGACAGTGAGCTGCCGCGCCGGCTGCTGGTGGCGATCGGCGGCAATGCCACCCACCCCGACGGTATTCGCGGCACTGTCGCAGAGCAGAACGCGCTCGCTGCGCAAACGGGCAAGTCTCTGCTGCCTCTCATGCAGCGGGACGGCGAACTGATCGTCACGCACGGCAATGGGCCGGTGGTGGGCAAAATCCTGATGCGCCAGACCCTAGCCCGCGAGCGCGTGGAGCCGATGACGCTGGACATCTGCGTCGCCCACAGCCAAGGCGGCATCGCCTATCTCCTTATGCAGGCGCTGGAGAACGCGCTGCGAGAGAACGATGACCCGCGCCATGTCGTGTGCCTGCTCACGCAAGTGGAGGTCGATCCTGCCGATCCCGCTTTCAGCAATCCCACCAAGCCGATCGGCTACTTCTACACCGAGGACGAGGCGAAATCGCTGCGCGCCGAATTCGGCTGGGAGTTCCGCGAGGACGCCGGACGCGGCTGGCGCCACGTCGTTCCGTCGCCGAAGCCGCGGCACATCGTCGACATATCGCTTGTTCAGGCGCTTGCGCGCAGCGGGGCTGTCGTCATCGCCGGCGGCGGGGGAGGCATTCCAGTCGTCAGCGGGCCGAAAAAGGTGCGGTGCGGCGTGGAAGCTGTCATCGACAAGGATTTGACCTCGGCGCTGATGGCCAACGTTCTCGGTATCGAGGAAATGATGATCCTCACAGCGGTGCCGCGGGTGGCCATTCACTTCGGCACGCCGCAGGAACGCAAGCTTTCCGAAGTCGGATTGGCTGAAACGAGGCGGTATTACGAAGAGGGGCACTTCCCCGCGGGCAGCATGGGCCCGAAGGTCGAGGCGGCGATCCGCTTTCTCGAGAACGGCGGCAAGCGCGCCATCATCGCGGACCTGCGCGAGGCCCTTCCGGCTCTGCGGGGGGAGACCGGAACGCATATTCTGGCGCCCTGATCGCAGGTCAGGCCGAGGCTGCTCCTTTTCGAATACCCGTCCATGTCCGCCCGATGCTCAAGTCCGGCTCACAGAGGCGGGGTCACGGTGCGGGGGCATCCCGTCCCGATTGCGCCGGCGCCATGGCCCACGGCCGCCGCAGCCGGTCGGCGGTGACGAAGGCGTCGATGGCATCCTTGTAGCTCATGGTCAGCTGCAGGTCGTCCCAGCCGTTGATGAGCTTGATGCGCCGGACCCGATCAATCGCAAAGGAGAGCTGCGTCTCGCCTGCCGAAACGATGCAGGCTTCGAGGTCGACCCGCGCGCGTGCGTCCTTCTCCACGGCCGCAAGCAGGCGCTCGATCTCCTCCTCGCCGACGACCGCGGCGAGCAATCCGTTGTTCGCCGCGTTGCCCGCGAAGATGTCGCCGAAGCTCGTGGCCACCACGCAGCGGATACCGAAATCGACGAGCGCGTAGACCGCCGCCTCGCGCGACGAGCCGACGCCGAAGGCGCGTCGCGCCACCAGAATCCGGGCGCCGGCGCGAGCCGGGTCGTTGAGCGGGAAGCCGGCCCGCGGCTGGCCGTCGGCGCCAAAGCGCAGGTCGTGCAGAAGGAGAGGGCCGAAGCCCTGCGATCGCGGAACCTTCAGGAACCGCGCCGGCAGGAGCTGGTCGGTGTCGACATTGTCAAGCGGCAGCGCAACGGCAATGCCATCGAGCTTGACGAGCGGCTGCATCAGGCGTTCTCCCGCAGCAGGGGGCGCACATCGGTAAGATGGCCGGTGACGGCGGCGGCCGCGACCATGGCGGGCGACATCAGGTGCGTGCGCGCGCCCCGCCCCTGCCGGCCGCGGAAGTTGCGGTTGGTGGTCGAGGCGCACCGCTCGCCCGCAGGCACGGTGTCGCCGTTGATGCCAACGCACATGGAGCAGCCGGAGGCGAGCCATTCCAGCCCCGCGTCCCTGAAGATGCGGTCGAGCCCTTCCTGCTCAGCCTGGCTCTTGACGAGCGAGGAGCCGGGCGAGACTACGCCCGGCACCTTGGCCTTTCGCCCGGCGAGCACGGAGGCGGCCGCGCGCAGGTCCTCGATGCGCGCGTTGGTGCAGGAGCCGATAAAGACGCGGTCGATGCGGACATCGGCGAGCTTCTGGCCGGGTGCCAGACCCATGTAGTCCAGCGCGGCGCGCATGCTCTCCCCGCGCACCGGGTCGCCCTGATGCGCGGGGTCCGGCACCGACGCATCGATGGGCAGCGCATCCTCGGGGCTCGTGCCCCAGGTGACGGTCGGCGCGATCGCCTCGACATCGAGGGCGACCTCGCAGTCGAAGGTGGCATCCACGTCGGACGGCAGCTGCGCCCAGGCCTCCAGCGCGCGATCGAGGTCGGCTCCGCCCGGGGCGAACGGCCGTCCCCGCACATAGGCGAAGGTGGTCTCGTCAGGGGCGACCATGCCGCAGCGCGCGCCGCACTCGATCGACATGTTGCAGAGCGTGAGCCGGCCCTCCATGGAGAGACTGCGGATGGCGCTGCCTGCGTACTCGATGGCATGGCCCTGCGCGCCGTTGGCGCCGATGCGGGCAATGACGGAAAGGATGATGTCCTTGGCGGCAATTCCGGGTGCCGGGCGCCCCTCGATGGAAACGCGCATGCGGTTCGGCTTCTGCTGCCACAGCGTCTGAGTCATCAGCACGTGGGCGACCTCGGAGGCGCCGATGCCGAAGGCAAAGGCGCCGAGGGCGCCATGGGTCGCGGTGTGGCTGTCGCCGCAGACGACGAGCAGGCCCGGCAGCGTCAGGCCCTGCTCCGGTCCGACCACGTGCACGATGCCCTGGCGCGGGTCGTCGAGCCCGAACAGCGCGATGCCATGCGCCGCGCAGTTGGCGACGACCTGGTCCACCATCCGGGCGATCGCCGGGTCGGCGATCGGGCCGGGGCGCCGGGTCGGCACATAGTGGTCGGCGACGCCGAAGGTGAGGTCGGGGCGCGCGACCGCGCCGGCGCGGGCGCGCAACTGGTCGAAGGCGTGAAACGAGCCCTCGTGCACGAAATGCCGGTCGATCCACATGAGCGACTGGCCGTCGTCCCGGCGCACGATCTCGTGTTGCCGCCACAGCTTGTCGAACAGGGTCTGGGGCTCGCGGGCCATCGTCGGCTCGATCTCCGGATTTGCGTAGAAGCAGGCAGGCGTCGTTGCAGCATCCTATTTGGCGTTGTCTCCCTACAACAATCAAATATAGTCCTCACGCCTTCTACCGTCCGGACCGCTACAGCATCCGCATGGACCTGGTCCGCACCGGTACCAATGCGGGCCGCGCATGGTCGC
>DATBKR010000584.1:0-4346 GCA_036555805.1 Hyphomicrobiaceae bacterium
GCTGTCGGGGGTGATGCGCACGTCGATGCGCAGGCCGCCGCGCGAGTTGCCCGTGAGGCTGACGACCAGGTTGGGCTCCAGCGGGCTCATCCGGGCGGAGCTGGCCTCCCACCGGAGCAGGGCCTCCATGCCGGCGAGCAGACGGGCGATGTCCTCGGCGGTGAGCAGCGGCCCGCTCGCCGTCACCGTCGCGCCCGGCGCGACGCATTCGGCCCGCACCTCCAGCCAGCTCCCCTCGTACCACTCCACGCTCTCGGGGAAGGCCTTCTCCTGCACCCAAAGGCTGAGGCCGCCGAGAACCAGGGATGGAGCCGAGGATGGCGGGTCGCCAGGGTGGTTCAGCGACATGGGTCTCGTCTTGATCTCTTCCGGGCCAGCGGTCTCGCGCGCCGCATTGGGCTGGGAGCGTACACTGGGCCGTGCCCGCTCGACGACAATAGCCATGACGTTTACGCTAAGCGGACGTTCTCATTGCGGCAGCACGGAGGATCTATCGTGGAAAACTCTGCCCTTTCGACAATACTGCCGCCCGAATTGACCGACGTCCGGGTGCGGCCCCTGTTCATCTTCACCCTCGAGGTGGCGAAGCCCCAGGTGGTGGGCCGGACGCCGGGCGTGGACCGGCGGGTGGGGGAGATCCTGGGCGGCCGGTTCGAGGGCGAGCGGCTGAAGGGCAGGATCCTCACGGGCGGCAGCGACTGGCAGGCGGTGCGCGCCGACGGCGCCTGGGCGCTCGACGTGCGCCTCATCCTGGAGACGGACGACGGGGCCCTGGTCGGCATGACCTACCGCGGCCTGCGGCAGGGCCCCAAGGACGTGCTCGACGCCATCGCCCGCGGCGAGCAGGTCAACCCCGCCTCCTACTACTTCCGCATCGCCCCCTGGTTCGAGACCGCGTCCGACAAATATGGTTGGCTCAACGACATCCTCGCTGTGGGCTCGGGCCACCGACTGCCGGGCGGGCCGATCTATCAGGTGTTCGAGGTGCTGTAGGTTGGGTCAAGGCGAAGCCGCAGACCCAACATGCAACGCGACTCGTGAGCGTGTTGGGTCTTCGCTTCGCTCGACCCAACCTACAAGTTCCCCGTCAATTGACACAGCAACGGGCGCGCGTCAGGGTCCGGCCAGCGAGATGAGGCTGGGCGCGGGCTTGTGCGCCGCAATATCGGCCCGGCGCGGCCGTCAGGAAGGGACGCACCATGCAGGAAAAGGTCAGCGACACGGCACCGGCCCAGAGCCCGCACGCCTCCCCCAAGTCCGACCTCGACCCGCACTGGAACTGGGGGCGGCATCTGCCGGCATGGGGGGCCATGGGCGTGGACTTCGAGAGCCGCGTAGAGTTCGACCGCATGCGGCGCTACCGGCTCGCCCGTGCCCGGCAGGCGCTGGAGAATTCCAACCTCGGCGCGCTGCTGCTGTTCGACGTGAACAACATCCGCTACGTCTCGGCCACCAAGATCGGCGAGTGGGAGCGCGACAAGCTCGCCCGCTTCGCGCTCTTGGCCCGCGGCAAGGAGCCCATCGTGTGGGACTTCGGCTCGGCCGCCGTGCACCACAAGCTCTACTCGCCGTGGCTTCTCCCTGAGCACTGCAAGGCCGGCCTCGTCGGCCTGCGCGGCACGGTGCCGCCAAGCTTCGGCCTCATGCAGCACCACGCCGAGGAGATCGCCGCCATCCTGCGCGAGGCCAAAGTCGACAAGATGCCGCTCGGCGTCGACATCGTCGAGCCGCCGATGATGTTCGAGCTGCAGAAGGCGGGGCTCACCGTTGAGGACGGCCAGCAGACGATGCTGGAGGCGCGCGAGATCAAGAACGTGGACGAGATCGCGCTTCTGAACCGCGCCGCCGCCATGGTCGACGGCGTCTACCAGCAGATCTTCGAGGAGCTGCGCCCCGGCGTGCGCGAGAACGACATCGTCGCCAACGCCAACCGCTACCTCTACGAGCACGGCTCCGACGACGTGGAGGCCATCAACGCCATCTCCGGCGAGCGCTGCAACCCGCACCCGCACAATTTCACCGACCGCCTGATCCGGCCCGGCGACCAGGCCTTCTTCGACATCCTGCAGAGCTATATGGGCTACCGCACCTGCTACTACCGCACCTTCAACGTGGGCCGCGCCACGCCGGTGCAGCGCGACGCCTACAAGCAGTGCCGGGAGTGGCTGGATGCGGCCATCGAGCTCATCAGGCCCGGCGTCTCCACCGACAAGGTGGCGGGCGTCTGGCCCGCGGCCGAGGACTTCGGCTTCCCCAGCGAGCTGGCCGCCTTCGGCCTGCAGTTCGGCCACGGCCTGGGCCTCGCGCTGCACGAGCGCCCCATCATCTCGCGCGTGGTCTCCCTCGACCACCCCATGGAGATCAAGACCGGCATGGTGTTCGCGCTGGAGACCTACTGCCCCGCCAAGGACGGCTTCTCCGCCGCCCGCATCGAGGAGGAAATCGTCGTCACCGACACCGGCGGCTGCGTCATCTCTTTGTTCCCGGCCGAGGAGCTGCCCATCGCGAACGAGTACTGATGCCGGTTGACTGTCATGCGAGTTCGCCATGCCCACCGTGCTGCGCTGGGGTCCGTATCGAGCATTCTTCTACTCGAACGAGCGAGGGGAGCCTGCACACGTCCACGTTCGGGCCGGCAACAAGGAAGCCAAATTCTGGCTCCATGACCTGACCGTGGCGTTCAACATCAGGTTTCGCGCCCACGAGTTGAACGCTATTATCCGACACCTGCGAGCCCACCGGGAAGAGCTACTGGACGCCTGGAATGACCATCTTGGAGATTGATGTCGGCGACTTGGAAGCCCGGAAAGTCGAGTTCACGAGGAGCGACCTTGTTGTCACCCTTTCAGACGGACGCAAGATCGCAACTCCTCTTGAATGGTACCCTCGGCTTAAGGGGGCCTCGGCCAAACAGCGCGCCAATTTCGAGATCATGCCGATGGGCATTCACTGGCCCGACCTCGATGAGGACCTGAGCATCGCGGGCATGCTGCAGGGGCAGCGCCGGTAACCACTTCCCTCGTCTTGTGGTCTCTGGAAATGCCTAGCCCGCGCAGCCATAGTTGAGGGTCGTGCGGCGGATTTGGAGCTGGCTGCCGGCGGCGAAAGGAGCCGACGCGAGCACGTACTCCCGAAACTGCGACAGGTCTTCCAACGAGCGGCACCATTTGTTGCCGTGCTTCAGGCCCCGGAACCCCGTCGGATCAAACTCGAAGGTGACGGCCAGCTGCCAGATGTCGTCGTCCTCCCCGACACCATAAATGAGCTGCCGCGTGAGGTCCAAGTTGGAGACCTCATCGATGTTTCCATCTGGACGATGCGTCAAATAGGTTCCCACTGGAACAGGAGCATGTCGCCGTCCTCATCGAGCGCGCAGCCGCTCGCCCGCGTGTCCCGATAGAAATCGAGCATGGCCTCGAAGCCGTCGCGCACGCCGAGCGTGGCCTCGTTCAGATCTCTGCCACCGAGAAACAGACGAAACGCCTCCAGCGCGTCGCCTTGCTTGAACGCCGACATGGGCCCTCCTGAATGTTGACCTGCTCTGCAGCTTGACGGACACCCGCACAGGTCCGTAACTGAATGGCGACTTGCAACGCCGCCTGGGCGATCTATTGCCGAGAAATTGGCCGCGCTAGCGACAAGAGATTCTTCCGCTACCGTTCGCCCACAAGCTTCTCTCCCGGCCCCAACACGGGAGCGGCTGTCAACACCACAAGGAGGAGATGACCATGGCAGGCACCCACCACATCGGCTGGATCGGGCTGGGGCGGATGGGGGAGCCGATGGCGGCGTACCTCATCAACGCCGGCAACAGGGTGAGCGTGTGGAACCGCACCAAGGCCAAGGCCGAGCCGCTGGCCAAGCTGGGCGCCACCCTCGTTGATACGCCCGCCGCGCTCGCCGGCTGCGACGTGGTGTTCCTGATGGTCTCCACCGGCAAGGACGTGGAGCAGGTCTGCTTCGGCAGGGACGGCGTGGCCTCCGGCGGCAAGGGCAAGACCCCTAAGATCTTCGTCGACTGCTCCTCCATCTCGGCCGAGGAGTCGGCCGCCTGCCGGGCGAAGCTGGCGGAGCTGGGCGCCGACCTCATCGCCGCGCCGGTGAGCGGCAACGCCAAGGTGGTGCGGGCCGGCAAGCTCTCCGCCGTGGCCTCGGGCCCCAGGGCGGCTTTTGACGCGGTGGCGCCCTACATCAGGGCTTTCGCCCCGCGCGGCGTGTCCTACGTGGGCGAGGGCGAGCTGTCGCGCTTCTGCAAGATCGCCCACAACGTCATGCTGGGCGTCGTCATCCAGAACCTCGCCGAGATCGTCATCCTGGCTGAGAAGGCCGGCGTGCCGCGCCACGCC
>DATBKR010000585.1:0-23862 GCA_036555805.1 Hyphomicrobiaceae bacterium
CAGGCATCAAAGCCCGCAGGGGCTGGTCCGCCACAGCATGTCTCGGCAACAGGAGCAAGAGGACGGCTGCACACGCCGGTCTCGGGCAGCACCAGCTCCAGGCGTTCTGCTGCTTCGCGGTCGCCGGCGATGTCGGCAACGATCGAGCGCACCTGCTCGTATCCGGTCATCATCAGAAACGTCGGCGCGCGGCCGTAAGACTTCATGCCGGCGATATAGAAGCCGGGCTCTGGTTGGGCCAGCTCGCGGGCTCCGTGCGGGCGCACCGTGCCGCAGCTGTGCATGTTGGGATCGATCAGCGGTGCCAGGACCGGCGGGCATTCGAGCGCCGCATCGAGGCTGATCCTGAGTTCGCGCAGGATCGACAGGTCGGGCCGGAAGCCGGCAGCCACGATCAGCTCGTCGACCAGGACGTGGCGACCGCAGCAGGACGAACCCGCGCCCAGTCTGAGCTGTCCGGTTTCGCTTGCGCTGACGTGGGTGAGTCGGAACCCGGCTTCCACGCGAATGCCGCCGGTTTCAATGATGCGCGCGAACGCCACGCCCAGAGCGCCGCGCGCTGCAAGCTGGTCGTTGGCGCCCCCACCAAAGGATTTCTTGGGATCCTCGCCGCGTAAGACCCAGATGATTTGGGTTTGCGGATGATCGCCCTGCAGGCGTTTCAGATCGAGGATCGTGCCGACCGCCGAATGTCCGGCACCGAGCACGGCGATGGTCTTGCCCGCATATCGATCGCGCGCGGCCCCGAGCACATCGGGCATTCCGTAGACGATGCGATCTTGATGCTCGGCCTCGCCGGTCGCTTCGAGGCCGTTGGCACCCGCGGGGTTTGGCGCAAACCAGGTGCCGGACGTATCGATGACGGCGTCGGCGCGCGCCACGGCGGGACCCTTGCCGTTGCGGTAGTGGACCTCGAACTGGGCGAGGTCGCGACCAGTCGTCTTTACCTTGTCGAAGCCAACCCGCGCCACCGAGGACACACGCGCGCGAGTCCTAATGTGGTGTCGCAACTCCGTGCGCTCAGCGAGAGGTCGGAGGTACCCCTCCAACAGCTCCGCCCCGCTCGGGTAGTGCTCCGGATCTGGGCTGTTCCAGCCAATCTCGCGCAACAACCGCTCGCTGGCCGCGTCGACATTGTAGCGCCAGGGCGAGAACATGCGCACGTGCGACCATTGCCGCACGGCATGGCCCGCGGCAGGACCGGCTTCGAATACGATCGGTTCCAGCCCGCGCTCCCGTGCATGTGCGGCGGCAGCCAAGCCGATGGGTCCGGCTCCGATGATCGCAATCGTCTTGGCGCCTTGCATACCAACTTCTCCATCCTACCGGAATATTCGAAACTCAAGGCAGCAGCTCATGCGACTTTGATGCGCTCAAGCCCTGGCGGGCAGGTGCCATCGGCACAGCATTGGTTGACCAGGAATCCGACGAGGGCATGCATGACAGGGTAGTTGGCACGGCAGATCAGCGTCGTCGCCTCGCGTTCCTGGGTCACAAGACCGACCGTCACGAGTGTCTTGAGGTGATGGGAGAGCGTCGAGGCAGCGATGTCGAGCCGCTCCTGAAGCTTGCCCACGGTCATGCCGGTGTCTCCTGCCCGGACCAACAGACGGTAGACACGCAACCGGGTCGGGTTGCCTAAGGCCTCAAGGTGCGCGGCAGCATCGTCGAGTTTCATTCCACTCAAATAGCAGACGCCTCGATACGCGTCAACTATAGTTCTGGAATATTAGAATTAATGATGCCAAACTGCGTTTGCCTGACGCCCCGACCCCACTTGCCATCCTCCCTTGTGAACGAGTCCGATGTCAGGGTCCGGCCGCGGTTTCCCGAAGCGCGCATGACCACGTCGTTGGCCCTGCAGATGGCCGTCGTGCCTTCCCGCTCCTGGAAAACAAACCAAGAGAGGGCCCGGCTAGGGAGCGCTCTTGCCCGGCGGCCCGACCACAATCTCGCCATCCTCCTTGCGGAACGGCCCGATATCCGGGTTCGGAAGGATCTCCAGCACCACCTCCGAAGGACGGCACAAGCGCACGCCCTCGGGCGTTACGACGATCGGCCGGTTGATCAGAATGGGATGCTTCAGCATCAAGTCGATCAGCTGATCGTCCGTCCATTTGGGATCGTGTAGCCCGAGTTGGTCGTACGGAGTCCCCTTGCGGCGCAGAAGCTGCCTGACGGTCAGTCCCATCGCGTTTATCAGCTCGATGAGGCGCTCGCGCGTCGGTGGTGTCTTGAGGTACTCGATGATCTCCGGCTCCTCGCCGCTCTGCCGGATCATGGCGAGCACATTACGGGAGGTGCCGCAATCCGGGTTGTGATAGATCGTGATACCCATCCGGCTATTCCGCAATCTGTACGCTGGCTGCGGCGGGATCCTTGCGATGGTCGGCCAGCAAAGCGCGGCAGATGTAAAGGGCCGACACAGCGCCGACGAGCTGGGCAAGGATGAAAGGCGCCACGTCTATCGGCCGAATCCCCGCGAATGTATTCGACAGTGCGCGGGCAAGAGTCACGGCGGGATTAGCAAACGATGTCGACGCCGTGAACCAATAGGCGGCTGTTATGTAGAGGCCCACGGCGGCCGGGACCACAGCTGCCTTGGCCCGGAGCGTCAAGAGGATGACCGTGACCAGCCCAAAGGTAGCGACCCACTCCGCAAGCCACTGCGACGGGCCGCTCCGCACCTTGGTCGAGAGCTGAAGGACGGTCTCGTCGAACATGAGGTGCGCGGCGAGGACCCCGACAACCGCCCCTGCAATTTGCACCGCAACGTAGGCTGCAGCATCGCGAGGGGCGAACTCCTTCCGGAGAAGAAATATCGCCGTGACCGCCGGATTGAAGTGCGCTCCTGAGATAGGGCCCAACATCGTGATCAGCACCACGAGAATAGCCCCGGTCGGGATGGTGTTGCCCAGCAGGGCGATCGCGACGTTGCCGCCCGCGAGCCGCTCGCCCATGATGCCCGAGCCGATGACGGTGGCCAGGAGGAACGCAGTGCCGAGGAACTCGGCACCAAGGCGTTGTCCTCGCGTATAGCCCTGCATCACGTCAAGCCTTCTCAGCGGGTTCTGAACAAGGCGTGCGGCCGATGTCGTCGAGCCGCTTCTGCAGCGTCAGGCCGTCCAGGGAGCGCAGCGGCAGGCTGACGAAGATGCCGATTCGCTGGTTCAGCATGCGATAGGTATCGGCGAAGGCGAAGCGGCGCTCCGCCTCGGTGCCGGCGGCCTGCGATGGATCGGGCACGCCCCAATGCGCTGTCATGGGCTGCCCCGGCCATACCGGGCAGACCTCGTTGGCCGCGTTGTCGCACACCGTAAACACGAAATCGAGCTCAGGTGCGTCGGCCCGTGTGAACTCCTCCCACGATTTGGAGCGCAGGCCGCTCGTGTCGTAATTCATCCGACGCAGCAGATCGATGGCAAACGGGTGCACCGTCCCCGATGGCTGGCTGCCGGCGCTGTAGGCCTTGAAGTTGGGTCTGCCGATCCGGTTCATGATGCATTCGGCGGTCACCGAGCGCGCCGAATTGTGCGTGCACAGGAACAAGACGTTGTAAGGGCGATCGCTCATTTGACTGTCCCCTTGCTGGCGCGGCACAGCTGGCGAGTCTCGTCGACAATTCAGCCGCAGAGTTCAGGTCGACCCTGGCAACAATCCTCTGTGAGGTAGGTGAGCAGTTTCCGCATGCCATCGACATGGATGGCGTACCGAATGAAGCGCCCCTGCCGTACCGAACGAAGCAATCCTGCTCGATCGAGCTCCTTCAAGTGGAAGGAGGTATTGGTCGCGCTCATGTGCACGCGGCTGGCGATCTCGCCGGCCGGCATGCCGGAGGGGCCCGTCTTGACCAGCAGCCGGAAGATCCGAAGCCGGTTCTCGTGCGCCAGTGCGGCCAGGGCCATCACTGTCTTCTGTTCGTTCATTTCGCCTCACTGCCGTGCAACCAGGGTCTGCCGTAACAGCGCCAACCTCCGTATAGCACTTTACGAACCGACGGATTGCCTGGATCACAGCATCCTATAATTCAAAGATGATTGTAGCGTTATTAGCGTTACAATTTGATGACAATGGCGTGACGCGCTAGGCGACTGGCCCATCGGGGATGGCAAGCGCGACACGCTCGCTTGTGGCATTTCTCGTCGTGGGAGCAGGCGGGCTGAGGCGTTCAATCGCGATTGGGTGTTCAGTCCGCCACAAAGCTGTGTTCTGAGAAGTCCATGGCCAGCGACACCACGATTGTGTTTGGCGTTCCGGTACCTTCGGTTGATCCGGTCTTTCTGGCGGTCGTGCGCGTTCATGTTGCGGTGGGCATAGTATGCGTAGTGGCCGGCGCGATCGCCATGCTCAGCCGCAAGGGCCGAGGCCGTCATTCGACCCATGGAACAGTCTACTACTGGTGCTTGGTGGTTGTTGTTGGGACAGCGACTGGCCTTTCAATGGCGCGTTGGGCCGAGAACTATCATCTGTTCTTCCTCGGTGTGTCTTCGTTAGTTTCGGCAACGCTCGCGCGGACAGCACTACGGCATCGGTGGCGTCACCGGGTGCGCCTGCACATTGCAGGCATGGGATTGTCCTACGTTCTCATGCTAACCGCATTCTACGTAGACAACGGGAAGAACCTGCCACTCTGGCGAGAGCTTCCCCAGGTCCTGCTTTGGTTGCTGCCCGCCGCACTCGGAATACCGCTTATTGTCCGTGTGGTGATTACTCACCCGATCGCCCGCGCCCCATGATATGGTGCCATACCTACGGTCGGCTGGGGCGGAACAAGAAGCGCGGGCTCTGTCGGTCTCCATGGATTCGTGGACCCGATCTAGCCGAGACTGACATATCCTGTCTGCGCCTTTTTTGATGGTTCCGCTAACGCCGCTACAGGGGAGCTGGGCAGAGCCACCAGCCTGAATCGCTACCTCAGCTATGCCCCGCTTCGAGAACTCGAGCGTGACGCGACGTATCAGGGCGCGTCCCAAGCACCGCGGACCCCTGTCGGAGTTGCAAGCGCCGAGCGTGTTCCCGGCAGCGCCTAGAGTGGAAGGGACTGCTCGACAGGCTCAAACCACCAGGAACTGACCCATCATTCCGGCGTCCTCATGCTCGAGGTTGTGGCAGTGGTACATGTAGGGGTGCTGCGGGTCGGCGAAGTCGGCGAACTGAGCGATCGCCCGCACGGCCGATCCCGGGTCAACCAGCACCGTGTCCTTGAGGCCGCGCTCCTGCGGCAGCGGCGGCTCGCCGTCACGATCGAGCAGCTGAAACTGGACACCGTGGATGTGGAATGGATGGGCCAGGGGGGTCGCATTCTGGATCTCCCAGACCTCGATGCTGCCGAGGGGCACGCGCACGTCGATGCGCCGCATGTCCATGGGTGCGTCCGTTGATGCCCATCATCCCGCCCATGCCGCGCCCGCCCATACCCATCCCCATCATTCCCATCATCCCCATGTCCAAGGAGAAGGTCCGGGTACGTGCGGCCTGCGCTTGGGTCCAACGGGGCACCTCGATCAGCCTGTCCGGCAGAGCTGGGGCCGATCCTTCCAGCCTGCCGGCGCGCAGCTCAATGATGGCGAAGGTCTCGGTATTGCCGGCCATGCCGCCCATCATCATGCCCGGTCCCATGCCGCGGGCAACGCGATCGGGATAGCTCATCAGCCTGAAATTGCGCCCGGATTGCGCATCGAGCAGCAACTCGATGCGCTCGCCCGGGGCGATGCGCACGCGCCGCTGCTGTATCGGCCGCTCAAGCAAGCTGCCATCCGAGCCAATGATGAGCAGGTCCATGCCGTCATCGCGGCCAAGCGTGTAGATGCGGGAGTTGGAGGCATTGAGGACACGCACGCGCGTGCGCTGGCGACGCAGCACGAAGTGAGGTTCTGCAGTGCCGTTCACCAGGATGACATCACCCTGATAGCCCATCATCATATCGTTCATCGCCGACAGGTAGCTGAAGCTGCCATCGCGATTGAACCTGCGATCCTGGATGACCAGTGGAATATCGTCGACGCCGTACTCCAACGGCAGGCCGAGCGACCTGCTCTCGTCGTCCTCGATCAGGAAGAGCCCAGCTAGCCCGCGCAGGACCTGCTCGCCCGTCCGTCCCATCAGGTGCGCGTGATACCAGCACAGCGATGCCTTCTGCTTGATCTCGAAGGATGGTGCCCACGTCGAGCCGGGCGCCACGACCTGGTGTGGCCCCCCGTCGTGGCGCGCAGGTATGTGCAAGCCATGCCAGTGGAGCGCGGTTTCCTCGACGAGATCGTTCTTTACGCGAAAGGTCACGCGGTCGCCCAAGCGGCAGCGAATGGTGGGGCCCAGATAGGGACCGTTGATGCCGATGGTCGGCGTCGAGACACCCGGCAGGAATTCGGACCTTCCGCTCGCAAGCGCCAGGTTGAATAGTCGTCCGTCACGAGCGTCCGAGCCCTCCAGGATGGCCGGGATCTTGAGCGCGTTGGCGAAACGCCCTGCGTCCGACGCAAGAAGCCAAGGTCCCTTGAGGACTGCGGCCAGGCCAGCGGCAGCTCCGCTCCCCAGAAGGACGCGACGCGAAATGGTCATGTGCTGCTCCCAAATGGGTCCACGTATTTCTCTGTGACATGGCGTCCCGAGCGTCGTTGTTGACCCCGGTCAAGGCCCAGGTCGCCGGTCTTCGACCGCGCCAGTCTTGGCCGGTCAGCCTTCTCACGTGCCCAGTCTCACGGGTATCTTGAGATAGTGGACGCCGTTGCACTCTGCAGGCGGCAGCCGGCCGGCCCGGATGTTGACCTGTATGGAGGGGAGCAGGAGCAGCGGCGCGGCGAGCGTTGCATCGCGCGCCTGGCGCATGGCGACGAATGCGTCTTCCTCTATGCCGTCTTTGACATGGGCATTGCGCGCGCGCTGCTCGGCGACGGTCGTCTCCCAGGCGTAATGATCTCGTCCCGGCGCTTTGTAGTCGTGGCACATGAAGAGCCGCGTCTCGGGAGGCAACACCAGCAGCCTCCTGATGGAGCGGTAGAGCGCTCGCGCGTCGCCGCCGGGGAAGTCCGCGCGCGCCGTGCCGTAGTCGGGCATGAACAGGGTATCGCCGACGAAGACCGCATCGCCCACCTTGTAGGCGATGTCGGCCGGCGTATGCCCAGGCACGTGCATGACCTCGACCTCGAGCGATCCCAGGAGGAACCGCTCACCGTCCCTGAAGAGGCGGTCAAACTCGCTGCCATCGCCGCTGACATCGGTCGCGTCAAAAACCGGCCTGAAGATCTTCTGTACCTCACGGATGTGCTCGCCGATGCCGACCTTGGCGCCGGTCTTGAGCTTGATGTAGGGCGCGCCTGACAGGTGATCGGCGTGGGCGTGCGTCTCCAGCACCCATTCGATCGCAAGCCGGTCGGCGGCCGCTGCCATCAAGATCGCCTGGGCGGATCTCGCCGATGCCTTCCCCGTACGGTGGTCGAAGTCGAGCACCGGATCGACGATGGCGGCGCGCCGGGTGACAGGGTCGGATACGAGATAGCTAACCGTATTCGTCCGCTCGTCGAAGAAAGCGCGAATGGCTGGAGCTGCGCTCATGGGCAAACCTCTTTCTCTGCTCGCAAGCGTACCTTGACATATATATTAGCAAGCACTAATTTAGCAATACCTGATGTAATGAATGCGATCGATGCCCAAAGCACCACGCGATTTGACGGCTTTTGCAGCTCAGGCGGCACGGGTCGGTGACATCCTGCGGGCGCTCGCCAACGAGCGGCGCCTGATGATCCTATGCAAGCTCGTGGAGTGGGGTGAAGCGACGGTCGGGACCCTCGCCGAGGCCGTCGGGCTGTCGCAATCCGCCCTGTCGCAGCATCTGGCGAAGATGCGCGAAGAGGGGCTCGTCGCCTATCGGCGCGAGAGCCAGACGCTCTGGTACCGCATCGCCGACCCAAGAACGGAGACCCTGCTGGGTCATCTTTACGAGCTTTATTGCGTGCCCGAGCAGCCCGGCGGCGGCAAAGCCAGACGCAAGTCAAGTAAGGCAAGGGAAAGATCATGAGCCTTCCGACCATTTCAGCGACCGAAGCCAAGCGCCTGATCGATAAGGGCGCGAAGCTCATCGACATCCGCGGAGCGGACGAGCATGCGCGCGAGCGCATCCCGGGCGCCGAGAACCACCCCGTCGAAGCCCTTTCGGACCTGCATGGGGGAAGCGGGATCGCCATCTTCCACTGCCGCTCCGGCCAGCGCACCGCAGCGAACGCGGGCAAGCTGGCCCGGGCGGCAGGTTGTGACGCCTATATCGTCGAAGGCGGCATCGAAGCCTGGAAGAGGGCCGGGCTGCCGGTCGAGCGTGACCGCAGCCGTCCGATAGAGATCCAGCGCCAAGTATTCATCGCGGCCGGAAGCCTGGTGCTGCTGGGCGTTCTACTCGGCCAGTTCGTGGCAACCGAGTTCAATGCACTCCCGGCTTTCGTCGGGGCAGGACTTGCCTTCGCGGGCATCACCGGCTGGTGCGGCATGGCAAAGCTGCTCGCGCTGATGCCTTGGAACCGCACGGTGTCGGCGTAGGCCGGCGCGCGTGAGGGGGGTGCCAATGCCCATTGCCGCACTACCTGCCATGCTCGCCATCGGCTCAGGCGGCATCATCGGATTGGTGCTTGGGCTCGTCGGGGGAGGCGGATCGATCCTGGCGGTGCCCCTGCTCGTCTATCTGGTCGGCGTCTCCTCGCCGCACGTGGCCATCGGCACGGCGGCGATTGCTGTGGCTCTCAATGCCGTGGTCAGTCTCGGCGCCCATGCACGTCGCGGCAGAGTCAAATGGCGCTGCGCCGGCGTGTTTGCCGCAGCGGGCATGGCAGGGTCGCTGCTCGGTGCGGAGCTGGGGAAGGCTGTTGACGGGCAGCGCTTGCTGACCCTGTTCGGGCTCATGATGATCCCGGTCGGCCTCAGCATGTTGAGGCCTGCGACCGGGTCCGCAAACGACTCCGTACGTCTCACATCGGAATCGGCAGGCCATCTCCTGCCTCGGCTGATCGGCATGGGTCTCGGCGTCGGAACGCTGGCCGGGTTCTTCGGCATCGGCGGCGGGTTTCTGATCGTCCCGGGCTTGATGCTGGCGACGGGCATGGCGCTGCCGAGCGCGATCGGCACCTCGCTGGTGGCCGTCGCCGCCTTCGGGCTGGCGACGGCGGGAAGCTACGCCATCTCGGGCTTCGTCGACTGGGGGCTGGTGTTGCTGGTGGTTGCTGGCGGCGTGATCGGCAGCATCGCAGGCGCGCGCCTAACCTCGGTTCTGGCAACACGAAGGCATGTGCTCAGCCAGGTGTTCAGTGCCGGCGTGCTCACCGTTGGCATCATGATCGTGGTCCGCGGCCTCGCCGAGCTGATCGGCACTTCCGGATGACTGAAAGTGGGCTGGCGGGCTTGCGGTGTGGGTGCTGAAAGCAAGCCAAGTGCCCTGATAGTTGCCGAAATCGCTGTATCGCCGAAATCCTCCGGTTCCCGTGAGCAACGGACGCGACTTGTCAGACCATCCCGCGTGTCGCACCCACAGCGCTACCATCGTTAGCCTAGAAGAACGAAACCTGGCGGAGGTAGCCATCAATGAGGCGGCCCGCCCAACCGCTTCGCAACGAGTCGACTGAACGCCTTGGAGGATCAGGGCCGCATGTCAATCGCCGACTAATGCTCAAATCCTCGCCGCCTCGGACACGCGTTCTGGCAGCTTGGCGGCAGCCGTCTCAGGCGCGGGTAGGAGACGAGCAGAATTGAGGATGAACACCAGCTCCGAAACGACGTGGATGCCCGCGGCAAGCAGCGGGTTAAGGAATCCAAAAGCGGCAAGCCCGATACCGAGTGTGTCGACGGCGATGGTGCCCGCGAAGTTCTGCCAGATGATGCCCTTTGTTTGTCTTGCGACGGCAAGCGTCTCGACAAAGCGCTCGAGATCATTGCCAAGCAGAACAACGTCGGCGCTTTCCTGCGCCACGTCGGTGCCTGATCCCATCGCGACGCCGACATTGGCCTCGGCGAGCGCCGGCGCGTCATTGATGCCGTCGCCGACCATGGCCACCGTCCGTTTCTGCGCAACGAGGCCCTCGACGCGGGCCTGCTTGTCCTCGGGCCGCAGCTCGGCCTCGATTTCCTCGACGCCGAGCGCCGAACCGACGGCAACCGCCACGCGCTGCACATCACCCGTGAGCAAGACCGTCCTGAAGCCCATCCGCTGCAAGGCATCGATTGCGCGCTTGGCTTCGGGCCGGATCGCATCCGCAACGGTGATCGAGCCCATAAGATGTCCCTCGCGAGCAACGAACACCTCGGAGCCCATGGCGGCGTCCTGGCCAGGGTCGCCAGACACGCTGACTCCATTTTCCGCCAGCCAGGCTCGGTTTCCGCATAGGATGTTTGAGCCATCGATCTTGGAGATGACCCCGCGGCCTGGTCTGTACGCGAAGGTTGCAGGCTCGACGATGCCGTAAGTCCGACTGCGGGCATGAGCCGCGATCGCTTTGCCAAGCGGGTGCTCGGATCGGAGCTCGGCCGCCGCGGCCGCGCTGACAAGCTCATCAGCGGTCATGCCGGCAACGGGTGCTATTCGCTGCACCTCGGGACGACCAACGGTCAGTGTCCCGGTCTTGTCGAGCACCACCGTGTCGACACGGGCCAACGTTTCCAAATGCACGCCCCCCTTGACGATCGCGCCAAGCCGTGCCGAGCGACCGATCGCGCCGAGGATGGCAAGCGGAGTGCCGGCGGCAATGCCGCAAGCGCCGGCGACGATGATGACTGAGATTGTCGCATAGATGTCGTGCGTTATCAGGAATGTCAGTACGGCCGCGCCGAGCGCAAAGTAGACGAGATAGCCGGCCAGCCGGTCTGCAAGACGCTGCACAGGCGCCCGCGATTTTTCCGCCCGCTCGACCGCCTCGATGATCTTTCCATAGCTGGTGTCGCGACCGATGCGCTCGGCGGCAATCTCGAGCGCACCGGACTGGTTGATCGAGCCGGCAAAGATTTTCGTTCCCCCGGTCTTCTCCACCGGCATGGATTCGCCTGTGACGCGGGATTCGTCCACGAAGGAATGACCTGAGAGCACGGTCCCATCGACAGGAATCCGCCCACCGGGCGCGACAAGGATGGCCTCGCCAACCGTCACCTCATCCGCAGAGACGGAGCGGATCGAGCCAGCGCGCCGCACAGAGACCTGACGCGGCAGGAACTCGAGCAAGCTGCGGATTGCCTTGCGGCCACGCCCAACAGTCAAGCCTTCCAGCACCTCAGCGACGAGAACGAACAGCGTGATAACCAGCGCCGTGAAGAACTCCCCGATGACAGCCGCTGCCACAATGGCGATCGCCATCGACAGTTCCATCGTCATGCGCCGCTCGGCGATGCTCTCGATGGCCTCCTTCAAGATAGGCCAGCCGCCGACCAAAAGGGCCGCAACGCCAACGACGCTGGTGGCCGGGACCGACTCCAGGGCGCGGAACCACACTGCGGCGCCGCGATCGCGACAATGGCGATGCGGGCTGCTTCGGGCCATTCGAAATGATGATCGTGAACCTCTGCATGCCCGTGGCCATCCCCCTCATGATGAAGAAGACGACCGTCATGGTCGCTATCATGACGATGCGAAGGGTGCACCTCGGTCAGTGTCCGACGATGAGCGGTGTCCGGCACCGTCATGATGGCAAACTCCGTCGCTACTTGAGATAGGTGCGCACGACATCGATGAGCTCTTCAGCGCCTGCTGCGCGATCGCAATTACTCCGCGCCGCCACGACGTGGCTACGGAGATGATCTTCGATGAGTTCAACTGTGAGGCAGTTGACCGCTCCACAGACCGAAGCAACCAACTGCAGGACGTCAGCGCAACCGATCTCGGCGTCCAATGCCCGCTCGATTGCTTCGACCTGGCCGCGAATTCGCCGCACCCGGGCCAGGAGCTTAGTCTTCTCCCTAATCGCATGAGCCATGGCCACCTCCCACAAATATATAACGTAGGGGGCTACTCTATATTGCCTCAAGCCGGGTCCCTCGCTCTGGTTACGAAAATAGGGGCCGTTCCAAGCGGGACTATGCTGTCCTCCATGAGGGCCGCTAGGAGAAGCTCTTCCGCTTCTCCTAGCCGGCCAAGATCGGGGCCCCGTGCTTCACTCGTGTGATTGCAGGCTCCCGAGCAGTTTTCGTGCGCTTGAATTCGGCGAGCGAATAGGAGTTCACGATGTGGTTGGCATGGGCACAATGCGAAGCCGCAGTCGGCGTGCAGCAGCTCACGGTCAGTTCGGGGCGACGTTGCCCTGTGATTGCGGCGAGGTTCGTGGGTTGGTCACCAGTGTGTCGCCGAACACCGTGAACCCCGTCGTCTGCTATTGCGCCATCATCTTGGTCGCGCGGAGCTGCTTGATGCCCAGCGAGACACCGACATCATCCAGATCGCGCCGGCTTCGTTGTTGCTCGTTCAAGGTAAGCACCGAATTTGTCGGGTTGCGTCTGGGTCCCAAGGGCTCTAGCGGTGGTAAGCGGGCTGCGGCAGGACGCCGGCCGGCAATACCGTCGTCCGGCGATTCCGCACGTGGGCGTCATCCCGCAGGCATTCGCGAACGCCGCGCAGAACGCAATGACCTGTTCGGCCAACCGATTGGACTCTTCCGATTACAATCACCGCCGCAGCAGTGTCGCTCCCCAAACCGTCAGGGCGGCGCTAACGAGGAGCGCGAGCCATGAGACGGACATCGCGACGCCCGTGCCCCCGACCTGCACGTCCCAGCCCTGTACGAGCCGCGCAATGTGCCCGACCGCAACGAGCGCGAAGATGATCGCCGAGATTGCAATGTAGGACTTCATAATCCGTGCTCCTCTGCCGAATACGGGATCCGCAACCTCTCAATCGCAACTTCCAGCACTCACACAGGCCGGCAACATCCTTCGGAGAATGTGTGCGAACTTTCCTTTGCGAGACGGCTCAACACAGCACCCCTACCCCCTCTCTTCATAGCTGTTCAAAGAAACGCCGCGCTGGCCGGTTGAGGGCGAGCAAGGCTCGGCCGCGGAGGGGCGCGCCCTTGCGGGCCGTCCGAGAGCGCCGCTCACGCCGTAACCGGGGTGAGGGTCGCCGTCTTCTTGACCAAGATCAAAGCGGCACCCCTTCGTAGCGCCTAGTGAACTCTTCGGGCTCACGGAGGTTCGCCATGATGCAAGACTGGTGGTATGGAGGCGGCTGGGGTGGCGGAATGTTTTTCGGCCCGCTCTTTATGCTCGGCGGGCCCGTTCTTCTCATTATCTTGGTTGTCATCTTAGTGCGCTGGCTCAGCGACAGCCGCGATAGTCCAGGCCCCCGCCTCCGTACACCTCGCGAGATTCTCGATGAACGCTTGGCGAAGGGCGAAATCGAGCGCGCTGAATATGAGGAGCGTAAGAAGCTTCTCTCCTCTTCGTGAAAGCCTACGCAGAGCCGGGAGTCCTCTGTCTGGGTGCAAATCATTTCCTTTGCAAGGATGAATTCGATGCAGAATACGCAGAAAAAGAAGCAGCACAGCATGGGCCACGAGGGCCACTCATGCGGATGCGGCCGACATCATGGAACGTCCGCCTCGGGTTCCGCGGCGCTCGACATCCTTGATGAACGGTTCGCTCGCGGCGAAATCGAAAGGCCAGAATACGAGGAAAAGAAAAACCTGATCGCGGACCGTTCGAGGTTGGAGACAAGTAAACCTCGGTTGTCAGCAGACGCGCCGGGCCCGAAATCGCCATCCGCGCCGCCATCCCCAAGCGATGATCCTCGACCCGAACACCACAAATCTCCTTCACGCGGGAAAGTTCATCATGCGGCATAAACACCCCAGAGCAACCTAATTCATAGCCGTCTCCAAACCGACGCGCCGGCCGGTCAAGGGCAAGCAACGCTCGGCCGCGAAGGGGCGCACGCGCGCCCTTGAGGGGTCGCCTGAAGCGCCGGTTCTTTTATGCCGAGATACATGGGAGCAGGCCGGAGCCTGTGGTGGCTGGCGAGGTACCCGGCAAGTCTATGCCGTGTACCAACGAACAAACCTTGCTCGCGGCCCTCAGTCGCTTGCTCGTACACACCGCGAACTCGGACGGGGATTCTGGGTCGGCACCGACGCTCGCTGCGCCGATCAGGCCGGCGTCCAACCCATATGGCCGCCATCGAGAACCGGTTCCGGAGTCTGTAATTGCAAGACTTTGCACGATTCCGATAACCAGGGCCGCGACTGCGTCCCATGACGTGCTAACAAGCGAAACACTGAAGGTGGTGCGCCCGATCGTCAATAAGGTCCGGCGAGCGTTCCCGCATTCTGCGCTGCCCACACTTGACCCCAATCAATGTGCTCACGGTCTTGAGGCCTGCTTTATGCGTCTTCCATCGCTTGCCGTCGGGCGATCCGACAAAAAGGCCGTTCTCATGCTCGCAAAGACACGCGTCAGTCTCTTGTTGCTTTTCCTTGTTGCAGTTGGCGCCATCGGAACGGCGCTCGCGTACCTTTGGTTGCGACCGCTTGACGTGACGGTGGCCCCGATCGTCGAGGACGTGCCGGTGCGCGTGTTCGGCCTCGGAACCGTCGAGGCGCGTGTTCTCTCCAAGGTCGGCTTCGAGGTGGGGGCGGCCATCACCGAGCTCAACGCGGACCACGGCGACGCGGTGGAACAGGGCCAGGTGCTCGCCCGACTCCATGCAACCCAGCAACTGGCCAAGGTGGCGAGAGCCGAAGCCGCCGTTCTCAGCGCCGAGGTGGCCGTGAAGAAGGCGGATACCAATGTCGTCAAGGCCGAAGCCATCCTGGCGCAACGCCTGGAGGTCAACAAGCGCAAGCAAGAATTGGTCAGCCGTCAGGTAACCTCAATGCAGGCCGGCGAAGAGGCGCAGCGCGACGAGGACGTTGCCAAGGCCGAGCTGCTCGTGGCGAAAAGCGATGTCGAGGTCGCCAAGGCGCAGTTGTCCGATGCGAGAGCGCAGCTCTCATACGAGAAAGCCATTCTGGAGCAGCACACGCTCATCGCACCTTACGATGCAATCGTGGTCGATCGGCAGAAGGAGCTTGGCACGGTGATCAAGGCCGGCGATCCGGTTTTCACGCTGATCGCCACCGGCTCCGTCTGGGCGCTCGCCTATATCGATGAATCGCGTTCCGGCGCGATCAGGGAAGGCCAGCCGGCCGAGGTCCGCCTGCGCTCCCTTCCGCATCAGGTCTTTCCGGCCCGCGTTGTGCGCGTTGGCATCGAGAGCGACCGAGTGACGGAGGAGCGCCGCGTCTACGTCAAGTGCGACCAATGCCCGGTCCGCTTTCATTTGGGAGAGCAGGCCGAGGTCCTCATCACGGTCGCGACGGTGCCAAAGGCCAGACTGGTGCCGGAGGCGGCGGTCACCGGATATGACGGCACCAAGGGGAAGGTATGGAGCGTCGAAGACGGTCGCTTGAAGCGTCGTATCATCTCTTTCGGCCACCGCATGGAGGATTCCCGTATCGAGATAGCCGAGAGCCTTCCTCAAGGGGTCGAGATTGTCACCCAGGTCGATGCATCTCTCTCTGAAGGCCGCGCCGCGAGGGCGATGCGGGAGGTGGAGCGGTGAACCTCGCGTACCGAGACGTCCGGCACAACCTCTTCAGGTTCCTGCTCACCTGTTTCGGCTTGAGCCTCTTGTTGGCCGTGGTTCTGGCGATGATCGGCATCTATCGCGGCATCGTCGTCGATGCGCTGACGGTCGCCCGCAACCATGGCGTCGACCTTTGGGTGGTGGAGGCGGGATCGCGAGGACCCTTTGCCGAAGCCTCCCGTATCCCTGGCGGCTCGCGCGAGGGGATCGCGCGACTCGCGGGCGTGACGGCCGCCGGTTCGGTGACGTACCAGACGGTCGAGGCGACGCGGCGCGGAGGAAAAGTGAGGCTCTATGTTATCGGCTTCGAGCTGGCCCGGCCGGGAGGGCCCGTTCACGTCGCCGTTGGCCGGACAATCGCCCAGAGCCATTTCGAAATGGTCGCAGATCGCCGCTCCGGGCTCGAACTTGGTGACCGTGTGCAGCTTGGCAGGACCGGCTTCACGGTTGTCGGTCTGACCGAAAATCAGGTGGCATCCGGCGGAGACCCCGTAGCATTCATCACCTTGCTCGACGCCCAGAAGCTGCAGTTCGAGCTCGCCCCACCCGCTGCTCGTGTCCAGTTGGCCAGAGGTACCGAGGGCGCGAGCAAGGACACGATAAATGCCGTGGTGGCGCGCGTCGCATCGGGTGCCAACCTGGACGCGGTTGCCGACACGGCACGCCGATGGAAGCACCTGGCAGTTCTGACGCAAGGCGAGCAGGAACGCATTCTTGCCGAGTCCCTCGTCGATCGGGCACGCCGGCAGATCGGCATGTTCACAAGCATCCTGCTCCTGGTTTCGGCGGTTATCATCGCCCTCATCATCTACACGATGACCATGGAGAAGCTGCGTCACATAGCGATGCTGAAGCTCATCGGGGCGCCCGACCGGACCATCGTCGGCATGATCGTACAGCAGGCGCTGGCGCTCGGCCTGACGGGGTTCGCTTTCGGAGGCCTGCTGATCGCCAACATCAAGGACTACTTCCCGCGCCGCGTTGTGCTGGAGCCGGACAACGTCCTGGCTCTCGGGGGCGTGGTCATTCTTGTATGTCTGTTCGCCAGCGCGCTCGGCGTGAGGGCCGCTCTTAAGGCCGACCCCGCCACCGCCCTCGGGAGCTGACGATGACCGCAGCCATGCCCGTGAACGCGCTCGTAAGCCTGCGTGGAATATCCAAGCACTTCGGCGAGGGAGAAACCCGGATCGATGCTTTGCGCGACATCTCGCTTGATGTGGTGCCTGGGGAAGTCGTGGCCCTGCGCGGACCTTCGGGCTCGGGCAAGACCACGCTCCTCAACGTAATCGCCTGCATCCTGGATCCCTCAGGCGGCCGCATGAACCTGGACGGCGAGGTAGTCTATGACAACAAGTGGCTTCGCCGGGACCTGCGCCGCGTCCGGCTGGAAAAGATCGGCTTCGTCTTCCAGTACCACAACCTCCTTCCGTTTCTGAATGCAATCGACAACGTGGCCATCGTCTTGCAGTTGGCGGGCCGGGAACCTGGCGAGGCACAGAAGCGGGCAAGTGATCTCCTGGAATACCTTGAGGTGGGGCGCCGCAAATACGCTTTTCCTGCGAAACTGTCGGGGGGCGAAGCGCAACGTGTTGCCATTGCGCGCGCGCTGGCCAATCGCCCGCGGATCATCTTGGCTGACGAACCTACGGCTGCCCTCGATTCCAAGCGCGCCCAGATCGTCATGGACCTCTTGCGCAAACTCGCCCTCAATCAAGAGGCAGCGGTCATCGCTGTGACCCACGACGAGAAGATCTTCGACCGCTTCGATCGAATGTTCATGCTGCGCGACGGCCGGCTGGAAGACACAGTGCGTGTGCCGAATGCTGCATGAGGTCATCCCCGGCTTGATGCGTACCAAGAACCAGATTTGACGCCTTCGCCGCACAGAACGCCGCAAGCCGCTATGGGACGGTCATATTCCCACTGCGAGTTCGCGGCGGACTTGAGTTAGGAGGTCATCCGCTTGGTCCGAACCAGGAAATCTGATCTCATCCGGCATCCGTGTTACGGAGGGCCGAACGAAGATCACGCCCGTTCATTTGTGCTTTGCGCACCACCTTTGCCTGCACCCAAATTCTCTGCGGGCGTTGGCGAAGTGCTCAGATAGCCCGTCCTATGAGCGCCCCGATGGATGCAGTCGCAGCCATGGCGACCGCTCCCCAAAAGGTGACGCGCGCTGCGCCTTTCATGATGCTGGACCCGCCAACACGCGCGCCGACGGCCCCAAGCATGGCCAGCCCGGCCAGGCAGGCGATCGACACGGTCCATGTCAGCCCGCGGGCAGGTGCCATCACAGCGATCAGCAGCGGAAAGGCGGCACCGATGGCGAATGTCGCCGCCGAGGTCAACGCGGCCTGCACAGGCCGCGCGATTACGTGAGGGGCAAGGCCCAGCTCGTCGCGGGCGTGGGCGGCGAATGCATCCGAGGCCATCATCTGCCGTGCGACCTGGCGCGCAAGGTCCGCCTCGACGCCGCGGCCGATGTAGATCTGCGTCAGTTCTTCGAGCTCTGCCTCGGGTTGCTCCGCGAGCTCTCGGCGCTCCCGCGCGAGGTCGGCCTCCTCCGTGTCGGCCTGCGAGCTGACAGAGACGTACTCGCCGGCCGCCATCGACATGGCGCCAGCGACCAACCCGGCAACACCGGCGACCAGCACCTGGCCACGCGATGGCGAGGCGGCGGCCACGCCCACGATCAGGCTCGCGGTCGAGATCAGGCCGTCGTTGGCCCCGAGCACGGCGGCGCGCAGCCATCCGATCCGGTCGATGAGATGCGTCTCACGATGCAGTGCGCGCATGGGCAGACCTTTCGCTGAGACCGGCAGCAGCGTTGCCGCGCTGCCCGCGACGCCCGGCCAGCTGCAGGGCATACTGCTACCACGATGGACCGAAGCCATCCCTGTGCAGTTGATGCCAGTCAAGCCTCCCGCTGGCAGTTAACGTAGTTTCTCCGAAAAATGGCCCCTTCGGTCGCGGATGGCTTTCATGAGACCGGAGCGAGAGTGTTGGTGACGGAAAGCACAGTGCGATTCGTTCGGCGCGGCCTGATCGTCGCCGGGGTCGCAGGGCTCGCGCTTGGCGTGATCGCCTGGATGGCAGGCCGGAGTGCCGCCGCGCAGTGGCTGTGGGCTGGCGGCACCTTGCCCGTGATCGTCGCGCTGCTGGTCTCGATGACGCGCGACCTCCTCGCCGGGCGCGTAGGCGTCGACGCCGTCGCACTCGTCTCCATGGTGGCTGCGCTGGCGCTCGGGCAGAACCTGGCGGGCGCCGTTGTTGCCGTCATGTATGCGGGTGGCACTGTGCTTGAGGATTATGCCGTTGCGCGCGCCGAGCGTGATCTCAAGACGCTGTCCGATCGGGCACCGAGGTTGGCGCACCGCCGCCTCGGAAGCGCCGTCCAGGACACCCCGATCGAGGACATTGCCATTGGAGATGAGGTGCTGGTGCGTGCCGGCGAGATCATCCCCGTCGATGGGGTGATCACCAGCGCCCAGGCCCTGATCGACGAATCGGCGTTGACGGGGGAGCCGATCCCGGTCAGCCGCCGGGTCGGGGAGCTCGCGCGGAGCGGCACGCTCAACGCCGGCGAGACGTTCGAGCTGCGTGCCACGGCAACCGCCGGCGAGAGCACCTATGCCGGCATCGTCCGCATGGTAACGGCGGCCCAGACCACCAAGGCTCCGTTCATCCGGCTGGCGGACCGCTATGCCCTGCTCCTGCTGCCGGTCACGCTGGTCCTGGCCGGCGCCGCGTGGTTTCTCTCCGGAGACGCGATCCGGGGCCTGGCCGTGCTGGTCGCCGCAACGCCGTGCCCGCTGATCCTGGCGG
This sequence comes from Hyphomicrobiaceae bacterium, assembly GCA_036555805.1. Lineage (GTDB taxonomy): Bacteria > Pseudomonadota > Alphaproteobacteria > Rhizobiales > Hyphomicrobiaceae > AWTP1-13. The sequence goes on from DATBKR010000585.1 coordinate 19,400, forward strand.
CGCCGGCCGCGTTCATCGCCGGCGTATCCCAGGCTGCACGGCGTGGCATTCTCATCAAGGGCGGCGGGCCGCTCGAGGCCCTGGCCAGCACCCACACCGTGCTATTCGACAAGACCGGAACCCTGACCGTCGGCGGTGCCCGGCTGGTGGCTGTCGAGGCCGCCCCCGGCGAGAGCGCCGACGAGGTGCTGCGGCTGGCCGGGTCGCTGGAGCAGGCGTCGCAGCACGTGGTGGCCAGGGCGATCGTCGCCGCCGCCATGGCCAAGGGCCTCGCGCTGGAGATGCCCTCGCAGGTGCGCGAGACCATGGGGTCGGGCGTCGAAGGTCGGATCGGCGGCAGAGGCGTGATGGCCGGCTCGCACCAGCTGGTCTACGGCTCGCGCCGGCCGGAGGATTGGGCCGTGCGCGCGCTGCGGCGCGCGGCCTGGCGCTCGGCGCTGAGCGTGTTCGTCTCGATCGACGGCCGCGCGATCGGCGCGCTGCTGCTGGGCGACGAGCTACGCCGCGAGACACCGCGCGCGGTGCAGGCGCTGCGCAACGCCGGGGTGGAACGGATCGTGATGGTGACGGGCGATCGCGCCGATGCCGCCGAGACCATCGGCTCTGCCCTCGACCTCGATGCGGTGCTCGCCGACCGGGTGCCCTCCGACAAGGTGGACGCGGTCGCCGTCGAGCAGCGTCTCAATCCGACCGTGATGGTCGGGGACGGCATCAACGATGCGCCGGCGCTCGCGAAAGCCAATGTGGGCATCGCCATGGGCGCGGGAGGGGCCAGCGCGTCCTCGCAGGCGGCAGACGTGGTGATCCTGGTCGACCGGCTGGACCGCGTCTCCGATGCCGTCACGATCGCCAAGCGGACACAGGCAATCGCCGTGCAGAGCGTCGTCGCCGGCATGGCCATGTCGGGTGTGGCGATGGTGGCGGCGGCTTTCGGCTGGCTGCCTCCTGTCGCCGGTGCGCTGACGCAGGAGGCCATCGATATCGCGGTGATCCTCAATGCGCTGCGCGCTCTGCGCCCGGGCCGCAGGCTCGGCCGGCCGGCCCTGCCGGCCGAGACCGCACGCATGCTGCGCGAGGATCATGAGCGCCTCGAGGTCGAACTCGATCGCCTGCGCGAGATCGCCGATGCCCTCGACGACGCCGAGGGCGCGCCGGCCGTGGCGTTGATCGCCGAGGCGAGCACGATCGTATCGAAGGAGATCGTTCAGCACGAGCGCGAGGACGAGGGCGCCGTCTATCCGCGCATCGCCAAATACCTGTCCGACCGTCACGGGATCGGCGCCATGAGCCGGGCGCACCGGGAGATCATCCACCAGGCCGGCCTGCTGGCACGCATCGCGAGCGGTCTCGCACCGGCCGATGCCGACCGCTACCTGGTGCGCGATGCCCAGCGTGTGATCGAATCGATCGAGGCGCTGGTGCGCATCCACAATGCGCAGGAGGAGGATATCTACGAGCACGCCGCGGCTGCGTAGCTCAGTCGTCGGGGCGCGGCGCCCGATCACGACGTGTCCTGCTGAGTTCGATACAGACCTAGCTGGGCCGTCGACGTCCAGCAGAATCAGCCCATTGCGTGTCGGCCTGAGCCGCCCGCGTTCGGACGTTCGGCTTGAGATGCGCCACGCGGTGCGCCATCGTCGAAACCATCTTCACCGGCGGCAAATTGATTGAAATCAACACCGACTACCTGCTTAACGTGCAGAAGCTGCGTCCAGGTGAGTTCGTCAGACGCATGCGTTCGCGGGAGCCTAATCCGCCCGCGCTTGTTTCAGTGCAGTTCGGTCCTGGGTAGGGGAATCGCCAATCGATGTCCGGCCTTGAAATGCGCGCGCACTCCACACGGCGCAACCAATTTCGAGAGCGATTGAGCTCGGGCAGGTTCGTGGTCACCGCTGAGGTCGTTCCGCCCGTCACCTGCGACCCGGACGAGTTGGTCGCCAAGGTCAGGCCCCTCAGGGGGCTGGCGGACGCCGTCAACGTGACGGACGGAGCGGGGGCACGGGTTCATATGGGGTCGCTGGCCGCGGCCGCACTGATCTTAGACGCCGGCGTCGAGCCGATCCTGCAGCTCACCTGCCGCGACCGCAACCGCATTGCCTTGCAAAGCGACCTGCTGGCGGCTGCGGCTCTGGGCATCGAGAACCTGCTGCTGCTGAGGGGCGACAACCCGAGTGCCGGCGATCAGGCTGACGCCAAGCCGGTGTTCGACCTCGATACCCCGACCCTCAGCATGGTGGCCCGCGACATCCGCGACCGGCAGAAACTGATGTCTGGCCAGAGAATAACGGGCAACGCGGACTTCTTCATCGGCGCCACAGATGCTCCGATCGATCCGTATCCCGGCTGGAGCCCCGATCGCCTCAAAGCCAAGATCGCTGCCGGGGCCCAGTTCGCCCAGACGCAATTCTGCATGGACCCAGCCGTGGTCCGGCGCTATATGCAGCGCCTGGCGGACAGCGGGCTCGGAAGCTTCCGCCTCATAATCGGCCTGGTGCCTCTGCGGTCCGCGCACGCGGCGCGATGGATTCGCGATACTCTACACGGCTCGATCATTCCCGACTCCATCGCGGCGCGCATGGAGGGCGCCACGGATCCAGTGCGTGAGGGTCGCAAAATTTGCGACGAGCTGGTCGAGCAGCTGAAGGCAGTGCCCGGCGTCGGGGGCGTGCACATCATGATGCCCGGCAACGATGTAGGCCTTGCCGAAGTCGTCGCCAGCGCGGCGCAGATCGCCGGCCAGCAGGCACCAAGACCCGCTGGAGCCTAGGCCGGCATGGAAGAGTCGGTCTGGCGTCGCGGCAGCCGCGGTCGATCCACGTGTCTTCCAGCATTTGCGCGGCTAGTGATGAGTCGGCACAGCAGCTCTTGCGAATAGTTATGATTGAGCATCTCAAGAGATTTCCGGGGTCGACGTACTTCATCCTGGCCCATGTGATTTCCTGGGGCGGCGTGCTCGTTGTCGTCGACGGGCTCAGCGGAATTCCAGGGACGGCCGAGGAGTTCAGAACGCTCCTTCTTCCGGTAGTGCTCGCCATGTAGTGCTCGCCATGCTTGCCGGTCCGAGCATTGCGGGCATACTCTGCACGTGGCTCTTCCAGGACACATCGGGTCTACGTGAATTGCGAGCCCGTCTCCTTCGATGGAGGCTCGACGCCCGCTGGTACGCGATTGCGCTCTTCAGCGCGCCGGTCTCAGTCGTCGCGCCCCTTCTTTTCCTGTCCCGCTACTCGCCGGTCTATCTCCCGGGCATTCTTACCACGAGCACGCCGTGGCTCCATCTTGGATTGGGAATTTTGACCGGGCTCGCAGCGGGTTTCTTTGAAGAGCTTGGGTGGACAGGATTTGCAACGCCGCAACTCCTGCGGCGTTACAGCGTTCTCTCGACCGGCATCATCGTAGGAGTCGCTTGGGGACTGTGGCACCTGGTCGTCGTCTGGTGGGGAAGCAGTGCCACGTCCGGCGACCTCTCTATGGCTCTGTATCTGCCCGTGATGAACTGTCCCGGATTCCTCGGAGGCTGGTTGGTTTGAGTCAGGCTGCGAGTGCTGCAGGTTCCTCCAGGGCTGCGTAGTAGGCGGCTTCGGCTTCAGCCGGCGGCACGTGGCCGATCGGCTCCAGAAGCCTGCGGTTGTTGAACCAGTCGACCCATTCGAGCGTGGCGTACTCGACCACCTCCAGCGATCGCCACGGTCCGCGCCGATGGATCACCTCGGCCTTGTAGAGCCCGTTGATCGTCTCGGCGAGCGCATTGTCGTAGCTGTCGCCGACACTGCCCACCGACGGCACCAGGCCAGCCTCCGCCAATCGCTCCGTATACTTGATCGAGACGTACTGGACGCCGCGATCGGAGTGATGGACGAGGCCGCCGGAGACAGGCTTGCGATCGTGCAGGGCCTGCTCCAGCGCGTCGAGCACGAAGCCGGCGTGCGCCGACCGCGACACGCGCCAGCCGACGATGCGCCGGGCGTAGGCGTCGATGACGAACGCGACGTAGACGAAGCCGGTCCACGTCGCCACGTAGGTGAAGTCCGAGACCCAAAGCACGTTCGGCCGTGGCGCCCGGAACCGGCGATTGACGTGATCGAGCGGGCAAGGCGCGGCCTTGTCGCTCACAGTCGTGCGCACCCGCCCGCCGCGGATCACCCCTTGCAGAGCCATTTTCTTCATCAAGCGCGCCACCGTGCAGCGGGCCACCTCGTAGCCTTCCCGCTTGAGCTGCCGCCAGACCTTGCGCACGCCGTAGACCTGGAAGTGCTCATTGAAAACCCTCTTGATCTCGACGCTGAGTAGGGTGTCGCGCTGGACACGCGCCGGTGCCGTCGCCGGCCTGGCGCGGCGGGCGGCGTGGGCATGGTATGTCGACGGGGCGATCGCAATGACTTTGCAGATCGGCTCGACCCCATAATCGTCGCGGTACGCATCGACGAAGCTGATCATGGCTTCCATCGGCGGTCGAGCTCCGC
>DATBKR010000586.1:0-1543 GCA_036555805.1 Hyphomicrobiaceae bacterium
ACTCCGCGTGAATTGCCGCGCAACCCGCGACCGGCTATACGGAGGCTCGTAACGGAGCGCAAAGCGGCCGGCGCCAATCTGTCGGAGCAGCAGGGAGTGCGATTGGGAGCATGAGCGTGGAATCCGACACCGCCAAGACCACCGACAGCGGTTGGCGCGAGACCGTCAAGATCGTCGTACATGCGCTGATCCTGGCGATCGTTGTCCGCATCTTTTTCTACCAGCCCTTCAACATCCCTTCGGGCTCGATGAAGGACACCCTGCTGGTGGGGGACTACCTGTTCGTCTCCAAGCTCTCCTACGGCTACAGCCGCTTCTCCTTCCCGTTCGGGATCATCCCGTTCAACGGCCGCATCTTCGGGGCCCAGCCCAAGCGGGGCGACGTCGTCGTGTTCAAGCTGCCGCGCGACACCGAGAAGGACTATATCAAGCGCGTCATCGGCCTCCCCGGCGACGAGATCTTCGTGCGCAACGGCATCGTCCACATCAACGGCACGCCCGTTCCGCGCGAGCGCGCCGGCAGCTACGTCGGTCCCGAGGAAGAGGGCCGGCCGATTCCCCGCTACAAGGAGACCCTGCCCAACGGCGTCTCATACTACGTGCTCGATTCCGAGCCCGAGGGCCGTTTCGACAACACCCAGGTCTACGTGGTGCCCCCCGGGCACTTCTTCGTGATGGGCGACAACCGCGACAACTCCATCGACAGCCGCGAGTCGCCGCAGCGCTTCGGCGTGGGCTTCGTACCCTACGAGAACTTCGTTGGACGTGCAGAGATCATCTTTTTCTCCGCTGCCGTGGACGATCCCAACGCGTTCCACCTCACCAGCCCGTGGACGTGGCCCTTCGATATCCGCTGGCGCCGGATTTTCAGCCTCGTCAGGTAACGGGCCGTGGCCGCGGCGCGCAAATACAAGGACCTGGAGGCCCGCCTCGGCTACCAATTCCGCAGCCGCGACCTGCTCAAGAAGGCGCTGACGCACGCCAGCGTGCGCCAGGCACCCGGCAAGCGGCGCGACAACGAGCGCCTGGAATTCCTGGGCGACCGTGTGCTCGGCCTCGCCATCTCCGAGCTGCTCTGGGAGGTGTACCCCTCTGCCGACGAGGGAGAGCTGGCGCGGCTCTTCAACCGGCTGGTGCGCGGGCGCACCTGCGCCGCGGTGGCGCGCGAGCTGGACCTGGGGCCCTTCCTGGTGCTGAGCGAGGCCGAGGCCGAGAGCGGCGGGCGCGGCAAGGAGACCATTCTGGCCGACGCCTGCGAGGCGGTGCTGGGCGCCATCTTCCTGGAGGCGGGCTACCTGACCGCCCGCGACATCGTGCGCGCGCACTGGAACTCCCGGCTCGGCGCCTCTCCCGCCGACGCCGCCGATGCCAAATCTCTCCTGCAGGAGTGGGTGCAGGGCCAGGGCCTGGAGCTGCCCGCCTACGTGGAGGTAGACCGCCAGGGCCCCGACCACGCGCCCACCTTCACCGCCGAGGTGCGCATCAAGGGGCGCAAGCCCGCGCGCGGCGAGGGCGCCAGCAAGCGCGCCGCCGAGCAGGCCGC
>DATBKR010000587.1:0-9711 GCA_036555805.1 Hyphomicrobiaceae bacterium
GTGCTGGGTCCGATGTCGTCGCGCGGCTCCTTCATGTGCTTCTTGAGGATTTCGATGATCTTGCTGGCTACTTCGTCCATCTCTCTCTCCCACCCTGCCCAGCTGCCGGGGCATGTCGGGGACCTGATCGGTTAATGATCCATGCTCAATCCAGGCGCGCCCGGAAGGTTCGCTCAAGCGTGTCCACATATACGCAAAAATCCAAATAGTCCAGCCAAGCCAATGTCTCGCGCTGGGGACACGTTGTGCGTACCTCGCGCGGAGGTTTATGCCCCAGCCCGATCTGGTCAGGCGTCAAAAAAGCGTGTTCAATGCGCTGCGGGCGAGATTCGAGGCTGCGTAAGGCTCAAGCCCTTCGCACCGCGGCCTCATGCCGGCGCCGCCGTACCCAGTGCGGGCACTTGCGCGCTATCAGGACACCGCCCAGGAGGACCGCCATGACCGGAACGGCGGACGCCCAGACAGAAAGAGCGGGACGCGAGGCGCCGCGGTATCCGTGGCTTAACCGATATCCCGGCCAGGTGGATTGGCACCAGCGGTTCCGGCCGGCTCCGGTCTACGCCATGCTCGATGCCTCTGCGGCTCGCCACCGCGGCAGGACGTGCACCAATTTCCTCGGCAAGACCCTCACCTACCGCGAGATCGGGGAACTGGTCGGCCGCACCGCGGCCGGCCTGCAGGCGCTGGGCGTGAGAAGGGGCGCCAAAGTGGGGCTGCTCATGCCAAACTGTCCCGCATTCATCGTTTACTACTTCGCGATCCTCAAAGCCGGCGGGACCGTCGTCAACTACAACCCGCTCTACTCGCTCGACGAACTGGCCTTCCAGGTGCGCGACAGCGACACTGAGCTGGTCGTGACACTCGACCTCAAGATGCTGTTCGAGAAGGTTGAGGCCCTGCTGCGTGCCGGCACGCTGAAGCGCGCCGTCGTGGCCTCGTTTGCCGCCCAGCTGCCCGCCCCCAAGGCGGTGCTGTTCAAGCTGTTCCGGGGCAAGGAGATGGCCCAGCCCGAGCGGTCCGCGGTGCGCCGGAGTGTCGTATACGATGCCGATGTTCTGGCCGGCGCCGGCGAGTTCCTGCCGCCGCCGATCGACCCCGACAACGACATCGCCGTGCTGCAGTACACGGGCGGCACCACCGGAACGCCCAAGGGCGCGATGCTGAGCCACACCAACGTGACGGCGAACGCTGCGCAGAGCGCCGCCTGGGCGAGCGGCTTGAGCGAGGGCCAGGAGCGGGTGCTGGCCGCGCTGCCGTTCTTCCACGCGTTCGCCATGACCACCGTCATGAACTTCGGTGTGCGGCAGGGGGCGGAGATCGTCATCATGCCGCGCTTCATCCTCAACGACGCGATGAAGCTGATCGACCGGACGAAGCCCACGGTGATGCCGGGCGTGCCGACCATGTTCATTGCCATGCTCGGCCATCCCAAGCTCGCCGGCTTCGACCTCTCCTCGCTCAAGTATTGCGTCTCCGGCGGCGCGCCCTTGCCGCTCGAGGTCAAGCAACGGTTCGAGGCGCTGACGGGGTGCAAGGTGGTCGAGGGCTACGGTCTCTCGGAGGCCGGCCCGGTGGTGGCGTGCAACCCGCCGGACGGCCCCGTGAAGGCCGGCTCCATCGGCCAACCGCTGCCGGGCACCATCGTCTCCCTGCGCGACCTCGCCGACCCGACGACAGAGGTGGCGCCCGGCGAGAAGGGCGAGATTTGCGTCAAGGGGCCGCAGGTGACGATGGGCTACTGGCGGCGTCCCGAGGAGACCGCCAACCAGTTCGTGGGCGACTTCCTGCGCACCGGCGATGTCGCCACCATGGACGAGGAGGGGTTCATCTTCATCGTCGACCGCATCAAGGACTTGATCATCTCCTCGGGCTACAACGTCTATCCCCGCCGCATCGAGGATGCGCTCTACGAGCATCCCGCGGTCGAGGAGGCGACCGTCGTCGGCATCAAGGACAGCTACCGCGGCGAGGCCCCCAAGGCGTTCGTCAAGCTGCGCCCGGGGGCCAGGGCCACCGCGGACGATCTCAGGAAGCACCTGGAGGGCCGGATCTCCAAGATCGAGATGCCGGCCGAGATCGAGCTGCGCGACACGCTGCCCAAGACCATGATCGGCAAGCTCTCCAAGAAGGAGCTGCGGGCTGAAGAGGAGGCGCGCCGCAGGCAGAAATGAGTTCCGTTTCCCAGAGGCAGCGGGTCACGCCCGAGCCGGCCGCCACCGAAGAGAGCCGGCTCTACACCATCGGCGAGCTGGCCGGCGAGCTAGGCGTCACCACCCGCGCCATCCGCTTCTACGAGTCGAAGGGCCTGATCGCCCCGGCGCGGCGCGGCGTGGCGCGCGCCTACTCGCGCCGCGACCGCGCGCGCCTCAAGCTGATCCTGCGCGGCAAGAACCTGGGCTTCTCGCTGGAGGCCATCGCCGAGTACCTGAAGCTCTACGACGCGGACCCGGCCCACATCGCCCAGACGCAGATGCTGCTGAACGGCGTCGAGGAGGCGATCAGGGGCCTGCAGGCCAAGCGCGCCGATCTCGACCGCACACTGAAGGAGCTCAAGGAGATCCGCTCCCAGTGCATTGCGCACCTGCAAAAAGAGGGCGGGGATCTCGGCTGTGGTTGAGCGTTGCGCCGGCTGCGGGATGCCCTCTGATCGCCGCCCGAGCCAGCCTGCGGTTTCAGCTGCCGTCTCTGGCGGTCTCCGTGAAGTGCGCCATGGCGGCGGCGACGCCGGCCGGCTTGTGCGGCACGCCGGCGAGGGCCAGCGCCATCTCCACCCCGGCGAGGGTAGCGATGATGGTGAGATCGTTGGTGTCGCCCAGGTGGCCGATGCGGAACACCTTGCCCACTACCTTGGAGAGGCCGGTACCCAGCGACACGTCGAACCGGTCGAGCGCGGTGCTGCGCAGGGCGTCGGCGTTGTGTCCCTCGGGCATCAGTACGGCGGTGAGGGTGGAGGAGTAGTATTTCGGGTCCCGGCACAGGATTTCGAGGCCCCACGCCCGAACCGCGCGGCGCACGCCTTCCGCGTGGCGATCGTGGCGGGCGAACACACGCTCCAGCCCTTCCTCGTGCAGCATGTCGATGGCCTCAGCCAGGCCGTAAAGCAGGTTGGTGGCGGGCGTGTAGGGGAAGAAGCCGTCCTTGTTGGCGGCCAGCATCTCCTCCCAGCCGAAGTAGGACTTGGGCTGCCGCGCCGCCTTGCTGGCGGCCAGCGCCTTGTCGCTGATGGCGTTGAAGCCGAGCCCCGGCGGCAGCATCAACCCCTTCTGCGAGCCGCCGACGGTGACATCGACGCCCCACTCGTCGTGGCGGTAGTCGATGGAGGCGAGCGAGGAGATGGTGTCCACCATCAGGAGCGCCGGGTGCCGTGCCGTGTCCATGACGCGGCGCACCTCGTCGATGCGCGAGGTGGCCCCCGTGGACGTCTCGTTGTGCACCACGCACACGGCCTTGATGGCGTGGCCCTTGTCCTCGGCGAGGCGCGCACCGATGGCCGCGGCGTCGGCGCCGCTGCGCCAGTCGGAGGGGATGAACTCCGGCTGCAGGCCGAGCTTGAGGGCGATGTTCTTCCACAACGTCGCGAAGTGCCCGGTCTCGTACATGAGCACCTTGTCGCCGGGCGAGAGCGTATTGAGCAGCGCTGCCTCCCATGCCCCGGTGCCGGAGGAGGGGTAGATCACTACGGGACTGGCGGTCTTGAAGACGGTGCGGATGCCTGAGAGCACGCGCAGCCCGAGCCGCTTGAACTCGGGCCCCCGGTGATCGATCACCGGCATATCCATGGCGCGCAGAATGCGGTCCGGCACCGGCGTGGGGCCGGGGATCTGCAGGAAGTGGCGGCCGGCGCGGCGCGGGGCGTTGGACATGGGCAGGGCTCCTCGGTTTGCCACCTAACTTAATACAGGCGACGACCGCGCTGCCAATGGGGGGAAGCCGCGAGACCGCAGAGCTACTGAGGATTGGCGGCGCGGGCCCGCCGCCAACGCTCCACGACCCTATCGACGTTGAGCGTGCCGAGGCGCGTCGGCGGCCCTTCCAACACGGTCGCGTTGACCTTCGCAATCTCGGCGTTGAGCGCGGCGACTCGACGACGGACGGTCGCTTCGTCGTCGAGCTTCTCGACCGTGGCGAGCTCTCTCTCCACCTTACGGACCAGTTCCAGCGATGGCGGCAGTATGGAGACCTGCTCGCGCTTGACGAGCTGCTTCACCCACCAGTCCGGGTCGTACTCATCGCCGATATTCGGGAGGGGCTTACCGGCTCCCGGCAGGTTGTCGAAAGCTCCCTGTTCCCTGGCGACACGGATCTGCGCGTCGATCCACGTCTCCCAGCTGGTCCCCGGAGGCTTGCGTGCTGTCATGCTCCCGCGTCTCCTCGTCAGCATGCTTAGCACGTCATTCGCAGCACGCAACCGTGGCGCAGCATCGCACGCCCGCAAAAATCGCTTTGCGGACGGCCGACTCCAAAAACTGAGACACCATTACACTTTGGTCCGGCCCCCGCGGATCTCCTCGATGGTGCCGTTGAAGTAGAACGCCTCCGCTGGCAGGTCGTCGTGGACGCCGTCAAGGATCTCGCGGCAGCCGCGCAGGGCGTCGGCGCGGCTCACGTAGGAACCGGGGCGCTTGGTGAAGGGCTCGGCGACGAAGAACGGCTGGGCGAAAAACCGCTGCAGCTTGCGGGCCCGCTCGATGACCAGCGCATCGGCGCCGGACCCCGCCTCGCCGTCCGCCGCACGCATGGCCGCGATCGCCGCCCGCACCCGCGCGGCAATGGCCACGTGCTCCGGCTCGATGGTCTTCGTCTCCAGCAGACGGGAGCGCGAGGTCAGGACATCGACTGCGGGATACATTTTCGTCTTGATGATCTCGCGCGAGAGATGGACCACGGCATCGACGGGGGCGAGCGTTGCCAGCCGCTCGGGAGTCCACGGGCCCTCACCGGAGCGGAGGAAGAAGGTCTGCACCGCGCCGACGGTGCCTTCGCCGTAGCCTTCCTCTTTCAGCGACTGCGTGAATGACCAGCCCGGAGGCGCATCGCGCCAGCGCTGGATGAAGGTGAACAGAGATACGCGGTCAGCCCCTCCGCTCAGGCGCTGCACCAGCTCCTGACTGACGACCGAGACCCCGGTGCCGACCTCGCCGGCGATGGCGACGCTGCCCCCGGCTGTCAGCGGGCACATGACGTCGATCACCTTGATGCCGGTCTCGATCGGCTTGGGGTCGGGATCGGCGCCGATGCCCCGGCCTGTCAGCAGCGGCACGATGCGGTCGAAACCGAGCTCATGCGCCGGGGTGTCGCTCTCGCGGCCGGAGCTCAGCACGGTGGCGCCGCGCGGCACGGAATCCAACGGTGCAGTCGCGACCGCGCGCACGACGCCGCCTCCCGGCCGCTGGATTACCTGCAGCGCGATACTGCGGCGGTGGCGCTCGTCGCTGACGGCAAGCTCACTCATGAGGTCGGGCAGGTTCGCCGGGTCGAACAGGGCCTCCACCACGTGGCCCCGCGCCGCGACCAGGCGGCCGATCCGGTTGGCGAAGTCGTCGGGCAGGGTGTGCGCCCGCAGCGTGTCCGTGGTCATGGTGGGCATCCTTTCCTTCAAGGAGAGGCGGGCGGCATGCAGCCGGTTGTTCACGGTGGCCACCGACAGGCCGAGGAAGGTAGCGATGTCCTGGTGCGAGCACTCGTGCACGAAGAAGAGCGTCGCCGGCTCGCGCTGCAGGGCCGGCAGCTCGGCAATGGCCGCCAGGGCCGCCGCGGCGCTCTGGCGCTGCTCCAGGTGCCGGTCGGCGCCGGGCTCGTCGCTCGGGACGTTCTCCGCCTCGCCGAGAGGCAGCGTCGAGAGCTGGCGGCGCCGCAGCACGCGGAAGGCGTGGTGGCGCACGACGCCTCTGAGCCAGCCGGGAAAGGCCGCGGGGTCGGCGAGCGTCGGCAGCCCGGTCCAGGCGGCGAGGAAGGCCTCCTGCACCACGTCCTCGGCCTGCTGGAAGTCGCGCACCAGCGCCAGCGCCGAGCCGAACGCCGCGTGCTGGAACCGCTTGGTCAGTTCGACGAAGGCCTTGACATCGCCCTGGCAGGCGCGGCGGACGAGGTCTTCAGGGTCGAGGTCCATGGCGTTGCTCCCGTACCTTATAGGTGCCAGGTCTCACGCCCCGCCTTTATGGCGATGCAGCGGTAGTGTGCGGCTGCGGCCACAAGGCGCGGGGCGGTGCGGCCCTTGCGCGCTGCCACCCGGACAGGCAATACGGCCGGATGGCGTCGAACGAGTCTCCTCCTGTCTCCCACCGCCTCGCCGAGCGGCTGCGCAAGGCGCTCGCGGGCGAGGTGCTGTTCGACGCCTTCAGCCGCGGGCGCTACTCGACGGATGCCTCGCACTACCAGATCGAGCCGGTGGGCGTGGTGGTGCCCAAGTCGGACGGCGACGTGCAGACGGCGCTCCGGATAGCGCGCGAGGAAGGCGTGCCGCTGCTGCCGCGCGGGGGCGGCACCTCGCAGTCGGGGCAGACGGTGGGACGGGCGCTGGTCATCGACTTCAGCAAGCACCTCAAGCGCATCATCGCCTTCGATCCCGAGGCGCGCACCTGCACGGTCGAGCCGGGCATTGTGCTGGACAACCTGAACCGGCAGCTAAGGGCGTCGGGGCTGTGGTTCCCGGTCGATGTTTCCACCGCCAGCCGCGCAACGATCGGCGGCATGGCCGGCAACAACTCGTGCGGCACGCGCTCGATCCGCTACGGCATCATGCGCGACAACGTGCTGGCCATCGACGCCATCCTGGCCGACGGCACCGAGGCGCGCTTCGGCGAGGTGGGGCACAACCTCTGGGCGGGGTCAGACCCCTCGCGTCGAACCTCGGAGCAAAGCTCCAGCGTGGTCGCGAGGGGTCTGACCCCGTTGCCGGAGGCCAATGTCGCGCTGTTCCGCGACTTGCTCGCGCTGGGCCGGCGCGGGGCGGAGCACATCGCGCACGCCTTTCCCAAGGTGTCGCGCCGCGTCGGCGGATACCTGATCGATGCGCTGGTGCCGGGTGCGGGGCCGGTCAACCTCGCCACGCTGCTGTGCGGGGCGGAGGGCACGCTCGCCCTCTCGCGCCGCATCGAGCTGAAGCTCTCGCCGCTGCCGAGGAACAAGGCGCTCGGCATCTGCCATTTCGCCACCTTCCGCAAGGCCATGGAGGCAACACAGCACATCGTGAAGCTGGGGCCTGTGGCGGTGGAGGTGGTGGACCGCACGCTGATCGAGCTCGCCCGCGACATCGCCATGTTCCGCCCCGTGATGGACGCCTACGTGCGGGGCCAGCCCGATGCGCTGCTGCTCGTCGAGTTCGCCGAGGACGACCAGGCCGAGAACCTCCACCGGCTCGCCCTGCTGGACGAGTTGATGGGCGATCTCGGCCACGCCGACAGCGTCGTGAAGGTGCCGAACGCGGCCGGCCAGAAGGCGGTGTGGGAGGTGCGCGCCTCGGGCCTCAACATCATGATGTCCATGAAGTCCGAGGGGAAGCCCGTGTCCTTCATCGAGGACTGCGCGGTACCCCTGGAGCATCTCGCCGACTACACCGAGCGGCTCGCCGCCGTCTTCGCGAAGCACGGCACGCGCGGCACCTTCTACGCCCACGCCTCGGTGGGGTGCCTGCACGTGCGCCCCGTGCTCAATCTCAAGCTGGAAAAGGACGCCCGCGCCATGCGCGCCATCGCCGAGAAGGCGTTCGCCATGGTGAAGGACTACAAGGGCTCGCACTCCGGCGAACACGGCGACGGCCTGGTGCGCTCCGAGTTCCACACGCGCATGTACGGGGCGGAGACGGTGCGCCTGTTCGAGGAGGTGAAGGACCGATTCGACCCCGGCGGCGCCCTGAACCCCGGCAAGATCGTGCGCGCACCGCGCATGGACGACCGCACGCTGTTCCGCTTCAAGCCGGACTACCGCGTGCCCGAAATGAAGGCGACACTGGACTGGTCGGGCTACATCGGCGCCGGCGGTGGGTTCCAGGGCGCGGTCGAGATGTGCAACAACAACGGCGAGTGCCGCAAAGCGGACGCCGGCGTGATGTGCCCCTCCTTCCGCGTCACCGGCAACGAGCGCGACGTGACGCGCGGGCGGGCCAACTCGCTACGGCTCGCGATCTCCGGCCAGCTGGGGCCGGACGCCCTCACCTCCGACGACATGCTGGAGACCATGAAACTGTGCGTCTCCTGCAAGGGCTGCCGGCGCGAGTGCCCCACCGGGGTCGACATGGCCAAGATGAAGATCGAGGTACTGGCCGCAGCCAATGCGCGCCGCGGCCTCTCCCTGCGCGACCGCCTCATCGCCTATCTGCCGCGCTACGCCCCCTATGCCGCCCGCCTTGCCCCGCTCTTGAACGTGCGCGATGCCATCCCTGGCGCGGCGTGGTTGTCCGAGCGCTTGATGGGGTTCTCGGCGAGACGGCCGCTGCCGAAGTGGAGGACCAGACCCTTCCACCTGCCGGACGCGGATTCCCCTCCCCCCTTGCAGGAAACGGGGTCAGACCCCTCGCCTCCAGCGTTGAGGGAAGCAGATAGGCTCGGCGCGAGGGGTCTGACCCCTTCGCGGCCCTCGCCCCGCTTGCGGGAAGAGGGGATGCGGGAGGTCGCGCTGTTTGCGGATACCTTCAACCGCTACTTCGAGCCCGAGAACCTGGAGGCGGCCGTGGAGGTGCTCGGCCGCCTCGGCTACCGCGTCGCGGAGCTGCGGCCGGCGCCCGGCGACGGCGACCGGCCCCTGTGCTGCGGGCGCACGTTCCTGTCAGCCGGCCTGGTCGAGGAGGCTCGCGCCGAGGCGCGGCGGCTCCTCGTCGCGGTTCGGCCTCATGTGGAGCGCGGCGTGCCCATCGTCGGTCTGGAGCCTTCCTGCCTCCTGACGCTGCGGGACGAGTTCGTTTCCATGCTGCCCGGCGGCGAGACTGCACGGCTCGCAGCGGGCGCCCTGCTGTTCGAGGAGTTCCTGGCCGGCGAGGCTGCCACCGGGGGCATCCCGGCTCAGGTTGCAGCGTGGGACGGGGCAGTGTTGCTGCACGGCCATTGCCACCAGAAGGCATTTGGCGCCATGGATGCCGTGCGCGGCGCGCTTGCGCTTGTGAGGGGGCTCCGCGTCCACACCGTCGAGTCGAGCTGTTGCGGCATGGCCGGCGCCTTCGGCTATGCGGCCGACACCTACGAAGTCTCCACGGCGATGGGCGAACTCTCGCTATTCCCGGCGTGCCGCAGCGCCCCGCCCGGCGCCGTCATTGCCGCCGACGGCTTCTCGTGCCGGCACCAGATCGAGCACGGCAGCGGCCGGCCGGCGCAGCACGTGGCCCGCGTCCTGCGGGACGCCATGGCCGGTGTCGCGCGGGATTGATCGTCGCAGGGTCACGTGCCGGCGTGGCAGCGGTGGACGCTGCGGCGTCCGGCAGGTTAGGGTCAGCACCAGCTCGGCCGTCCCAATAATTACAAGTTCACTCACCGCGCGTACCGCGCCTCGATAGCCGTCGATCGGGAGGGAGGACAATGTCGCAAGCGCCAGAGACCGACCCGCGCGGGTCGGTGAAATCCCCGCTCGATCTTGCCGGCGGCCTGTTTCTCGTCGTGCTGGCCGTGATCGGGTTCGCAGGCGCGTTCAACCTGCCGACCGGCACCCTGTCCGGCATCGGCTCCGGGCTCCTGCCCAAGACGCTGGCGGTGCTGATCGCGGCATTCGGCGTGCTGCTCATCG
>DATBKR010000588.1:0-12978 GCA_036555805.1 Hyphomicrobiaceae bacterium
CGTTGCCGTCCATGTGGTACATCTGCGCGATCAGCATGATGCTGGCGCCGTAGACGGCGATGCCGCCCAGCACGGTGGCCTGGGCGAACGCAGCGAGCTGGCGCCGGAACAGCCAGGCGGCCCCGCCGTAGCAGGCCCACAGCGCCGCCAGCAGCAGGACGAGGCGCGCGAGCTTGCTCATGGCGGTCCAGTTGGCCGCCACGAAGCTCATCACTGCGAAGCCGAACAGTACCGCGCCGAGGATCGCCAGCACCCCCGCCGCGCCCAGCACCGGCTTGCGCGCGGCAAGGTCCGCCCGGATGGCGGACGCGCCCGTCTCGCTCACCCAGCCGGCGGATTGCCAGCGAACCAAGTCGCGCTCAACCCTCGTGCGGTACCACGACATGGCCACCTCCCTCTCCCCGCGCACGTCTCCCTCTCCCCGCGCCACACCGACTTGTCCGCGCGCTGCAACAGCGCGGGGAGAGGGAATCACGCATTGCCGCGGTCCTCGCGCCAGACGCCGATCTTTTCCTGCACGGGGCGGTCGGAGAAGGAGAACAACACGCTCTCCTCGTCCGCCTCATGCACCACCGGCTTCCAACTCGGCACCACGAAGATGTCCTTCGGCCCCCAGGCGAACTCCTCCTCGCCGATGCGCGTGCGCCCACGCCCCTCGACCGCCGTGAACACGGCGGCGTCCGTGGAGCGGTAGCGCGCGGTCGTGGTGCCCTTGGGCAGGAGCTGGATGAAGGTGCCCATGGTCGGCATGGCATGGTCGCCGGTGACGGGATTGGTGTAGCGCATCTTGATGCCGTGGCAGGGGTCGAACGGGCCTGATTTGGCGAGCTGCGCCAGCGCTTCGCGCGCGCGCGTGTAGGGGTAGTTGAAGATCGGCGAGGTGGCCGAGCTCGGCTTGTGGTCCACGGGCAGCAGGTTGGCGCCGTAGCGGGCGGAGGAGAAGCCCACCGGCCTGCCCACCGGCTGCTCGTCCGCCCCGAAGCGCTCCACGAACGAAGCATCGAGCGTAGCGATCAGCGGCACGTCGAGGCCGTCGAGCCAGAACATGGGCGCGTCCGAGTGGTTGCCGTGATCGTGCCAGGCCATGTGCGGCGTGATGACGAAGTCGCCCGGCGCCATCGGCGTGCGCTCGCCGTCCACGGACGTGTGCGCGCCCCGGCCCTCCAGCACGAAGCGCAGCGCCGACTGCGAGTGCCGGTGCGCGGGGGCCACCTCGCCCGGCATGACGAGCTGCACGCCGGCGTAGAGCGAGGTGGTGATCTGGGAGCGGCCGCGCATGCCGGGGTTCTCCAGCACCAGCACGCGCCGCTCGGCCTCCTTGGCGGTGATCAGCTTGCCGGCCTCCAGCATGGCGGCGCGGATCACCTCGAAGCGCCACAGCGCCGGGCGGCAGGCGCTCCCGGGCTCGGGCGTGATGAGGTCGCTGAGCACGGTCCACAGGGGCGCGAGGTTGTCCTTGTCGATCCTGGCGTAGAACGCCTTGCGCTCGGGCGTCTCGGCGGGGGCGTGGTCCATGCGCTTCGGCCTGCTCGCTAGGGGGTCCTCCGGTACACTGTAAGACGCGGGCGTCGCGCGGTCCACCGGATGGGATCAGACCGTGCGGGTCTGACGCCAGGGGTGCGCTTAGAAGAAATCGTGCTTCACAGATCTCATGCGGAACCCCTCGAAGCGTGTGCCTAGGGGGCTGGTATGAGTGATAAGCTATTGGCCTCAGCACGGATCAAGAGGGGAAGACCGTGTCCGACAGCGCTTGCAGCAACCGCCCGCTTGCCGGGTTGCGGGTCATCGACATAGCCACCTACATTGCCGCACCGTATTGCGCGACGCTCATGGCGGAGTTTGGCGCTGAGGTAGTCAAGGTCGAGCAGCCGAAGATCGGCGATCCCTGCCGTCGGCTCGGCACGGTCAGCACGTGCGGCGAGACGCTGGTCTGGCTGTCTGAGGCACGCAACAAGAAATCAGTGACGCTGAACCTCAAGTCGCCCAAAGGCGCGGCGATCCTGAAGCAACTCGTCGCCAAGGCCGACGCGCTGACCGAAAACTTCCAGCCGGGCACGCTGGAAGGCTGGGGCCTCGGCTGGGACGCGCTGAGCGCCGTCAACCCGCGCCTGGTGATGCTGCGTGTCTCGGGCTACGGTCAGACCGGGCCCTATAGCCGAAAGCCCGGATTCGGGCGCATCGGTAATGCCTTCGGCGGCATCTCCTTCCTCGCGGGCGAGCCCGACGGGCCGCCGGTGACGCCGGGCTCGGCGACGCTCGCAGACTACATGGCCGGGCTCTACGGCGCGCTCGGGGTGATGATGGCGCTGCGGGTGCGCGACGCGACCGGCCAGGGCCAGCAGATCGACATCGGGCTCTACGAGCCGATCTTCCGCATCCTCGACGAGTTGGTGCCGGCCTACGACACGGTAGGCTACATCCGCCAGCGCATGGGCGCGGCAGCCCCCAACGTCTGTCCGCACAGCCACTACCAGACCGGCGACGGTCGGTGGATCGCCATTGCCTGCACCAATGACAAGATCTTCGCCCGCATGGCCGTGCTGATGGGCTGTGCCGATGTGGCCGGTGACGGCATCTACGGCACCTTTGCAGAGCGTGAGAAGCACCGCGCCGCGGTCGACGACCTGGTCGCGGTGTGGGCGAAGAAGCGCACGCAGCAGGAGGCGGTCCGGCTTTGCGACGAAGCGGACGTGCCCTGTGGGATCGTAGCGGCGGTCGATGAGATTTTCCAGGACCCGCACTACATCGCACGCGGCAACATCGCCCGCGTCAGGGACCCGCGCGTGGGCGACATCGCCGTGCCGAACGTGGTGCCGCGCCTCGTTGAGACGCCCGGCGGCGTCGACACGCTGGGCCCCAGCCTCGGTCAGCACAATGCCGAGGTCTACGGCCAGCTCCTGGGCCTGACCGCCGCGGATTTGAGCACGCTGAAAGGAGAAGGGGTGATCTGAGAGATCGCATCTCCTCAGAGGCATCGGCAATGATAGTCAGCCCATCGCGCCTGGCCTGCTGGATGCAAGCGCTCGGCGGCGCTTCACGCGCCTGACCGACCCGGCAACGAAAGGGAGCCGGGCGCCCTGCATGGGCATTTGGGCAGGATCGTCGCACTGCTCAATGGACACGTGCTATATTCATGGAGTTAACATCGACCAGGGATGCCATGCCGAACATCTCTTCTGCGCCGCCGTCAGGAGCAAGGCATCCGATTTTCAATCCGGAGGAGCGGGATCCGACCTGGGGCGACTTCTCACAGGAAGAAGTCCGGCTCGCAAATCGCAACTCGGGGACACTACTCGAGACCCTGCGCCACGACGTTACGCCGAGAGGGCTGCATTACCTCCTCACCCACTTCGATGTACCCTATGTGCCCGCGGCGAACGACTGGATGCTCGTCATCGGCGGTTGCGTGGAGAGACCGCTGACGCTGACTCTGGACGAGTTGAAGCGCCGCCAAAACCGCACCCTTCGCATCACAATGGAATGCGCGGGCAACGGCCGGGCGGCAATGACCCCGCGCAGGCCGACTCAGCCCTGGCTTCACGAGGCCGTGGGAACCGCCGAGTGGACCGGCACGCCGCTCAAACCCCTGCTTGAGAGCGCCGGCCTCGCTGCCAAAGCCCACGATGTCGTCTTCTTCGGGCGGGACCGTGGCTTTGATCGCGGCATTGAGCACGATTACGGTCGTAGTTTGTCGCCGGAGCAGGCACTGGGGGACGACATATTGCTGAGCTGGGCCATGAATGGGGCGGAATTGCCGCCTCAGCACGGCTTTCCGCTGCGTCTCGTGGTGCCGGGCTGGTATGGAATGGCCAGCGTCAAGTGGCTGGACCGCATCACCGTGCTCGACCATGCCTTCGACGGCCACCAGCAGGTCGGCAGCTACATCTATCGCGAGCACCCCGATGCACCCGGCGTGCCGGTGACCGCCATGCGGGTCAAGTCGCTGATGGTTCCACCCGGTGTTCCCGACTTCTACTCCCGCCATCGCCTGGTCGAGCGGGGTACGGTCCAGATCTTCGGGCGCGCGTGGTCGGGCGGCGGCGTTCCGATCGTGAAAGTCGAGGCGGGCGTCGATGGTCATTGGCACGACGCCAGGCTCGACGCTTCGACCGGCCGCTATGCCTGGCGTGGTTGGCAATTCGATTGGGACGCCACACCCGGCGAACACGATCTGATGTGTCGCGCCACTGATGGCAATGGCGATACACAACCAGTCGAACAGCGCTTCGATTGCGGCGGGTTCGGCAACAATGCCGCGCACCGCATCCGAGTCACAGTGAGATAGCGGCCGATATTCGGGCAAGTCCGGACACCGGGCAAAGTCGCATGTAGAGGGCAAGCGAGCGTCGGCCGAGAACCGACGGATCAAGTGGCCCGACGCACAAATGTAGGAAGGCCTTGGTCGGCACTCTTGCGGAACGTAAGCTGGCTGGGACAGCCCCAGCGAGGACGAATCCTCCATACCGAGGCAAGGACATGGCCTATTTCGATCTCGGGACGTACGGCCGGAAAGTCACCACGTCCTCTCCGAACGCGCAGCTCTGGTTCGACCGGGGGCTCAACTGGCTTTTCGGGTTCAACCACGGTGAGGCAAGCAAGTGCTTCCAAGAGGCGCTGAAGCACGATCAGGAATGCGCCATGGCGCACTGGGGCATCAGCTACGCCTCGGGGCCAAACTACAATTTGCCTTGGCATCGATATGACCCGCACGGGCGGCAGATGGCGCTGTCGGCTGCCTACGACGCCATGCAGGACGCCCTCGCGCATGTCGGAAACGCGAGCCCGGTCGAGCAAGCCATGATCCATGCGTTGCGCGCGCGCTATCCCCAGCGCGAGGCGATCGAGGACATGGCACCGTGGGACAAGGCCTACACGAGGGAGATGCGCAAGATTTTCGACACCTATCCCGACGATCTCGAGGTGCGTGCGGTCTTTGCCGAGTCCATCATGAACGAGACGCCGTGGCAGATGTGGGACCTGCGCTCCGGCAAACCCGCCGAACGGGCCGGCACGGAGGAATGCCGGACGGTCCTGGAATCCGCCTTGGACAGGGTCCCGGCTTCATGGGACCACCCCGGCCTCCTCCACCTCTATGTCCACCTGATGGAGATGTCGCCCTTCCCGCAACGGGCCCTGCGCGCCGGCGACCGCTTGCGCGAGATCGTGCCCGACTCGGGCCACCTCATCCATATGCCGACACACATCGACCTCCTGTGCGGCCATTACCATGACGTCCTCGTCCACAATCGGAAGGCGCTGATGGCCGACCGCAGATTCCTTGCCTACTCGGACGACCCGGGGGTCTATCTGGTCTACGTCATCCACAACTTCCACTTCGCGATATACGGAGCCATGTATCTTGGCCAGTACACTCCCGCAATAGCGGCGGCCGAGGAGCTGACCGCCACGATTCCTGAAGCGGTCCTGCGCATCCAATCGCCGCCGATGGCTGATTTCCTCGAAGGCTATCTGACGACGAAGCAGCACGTTCTGGTGCGCTTCGGCAAATGGCGAGAGATCATCGAGCAAGAACTGCCGGAGGATCGCGATCTCTTCTGCTCGAACGTGGCGATGATCCACTACGCCAAGGCCGTGGCACATTCGGCGCTCGGCAATGTCGGTGAGGCTGAAGCGGAGAAGACACGCTTCATGGCGGCGAAGATGCGCGTGCCGGAGAGCCGGCGCGTCCACAACAATACCATCGTCGATCTGCTCAATGTGGCTGAGGAGATGCTGAAAGGTGAGTTGGAGTACCGCAAGGACAACTATGACGCAGCCTTCGCGCATCTGCGTAGGTCTGTCGAGCTGGACGATGCATTGCCCTATGATGAGCCCTGGGGCTGGATGCAGCCGACTCGGCATGCGCTCGGAGCGCTTCTGCTTGAGCAGGCACGCATTGCAGAGGCGGAGTCGGTCTACCGCTCCGATCTCGGGCTCGACGGCAAGCTGAGCCGCGCCTGCCAACACCCCGATAATCTCTGGTCGCTACACGGGCTCCACGAATGCTTGAGCGGCCGCGGTGAGAAGGTCGAAGCCGCTCTGATCGGACAAAGACTCGACCTGGCGCTGGCGCGTGCGGAGTTCCCCATCCGGGCGTCCTGCTTCTGCCGTCGCACGGCGATGGCTGCCGAGTGACCGAAGTCTCCGCGGACCTGCCCTGGCCACTGAACAATCAATCAACTTCGCTCGCATAGGCTCAGCTTTGAGGGGTCATAGATCGGGATCGCCGACCGTGCTGTATACAAAAGCGGGCATTCGAGGATCAGCCGCTGGCGACGGGAGGTACAGCTCGGCATGCCGCAGGTGGAGGCCGACAACTGGTACGGCCT
Source organism: Hyphomicrobiaceae bacterium (assembly GCA_036555805.1). GTDB lineage: Bacteria > Pseudomonadota > Alphaproteobacteria > Rhizobiales > Hyphomicrobiaceae > AWTP1-13. The sequence continues at coordinate 6,330 of DATBKR010000588.1, forward strand.
CGTGGCCCCCATCCCCACGCCGCCGGCGGTGCTCGCCAAGCTCCACCCTGCCGCAGCCCAAGCGCTGCACTTTGTAGGGGGACACGAGGAAGAACAAACCACAGTTGATCGCCTCTGCTCTGCAGCGCTAGAACACAACGCGCTAGTCATCCGTGAGACATGGGGATCATCGGCAGGCATGCCCGGCAATCAGGACGCGCCCCTCGCGGCGTATGTCGACCACCTCGAACGCGGCGAACTCGCCTATCAATTCAGCCCGGAAGCGGGGAAGGCTGTGTTCTATCCGCGCGTGCTGTGCCCGTTCACCGGTAGCGATCGACTGGAATGGCGCATCAGCAAGGGGCTAGGAACGGTCCATGCCACGACCGTCGTACATCCGGGGGAAGGCAAGCCTTTCAACGTCTCGCTCATCGATTGCGACGAAGGCTTCCGCCTGATGAGCCGGGTGGAAGACGTCGCGCCTGAGCAGGTGAAGATCGGTCAGCGCGTGCGCTTCCGCGTGCATCGGCCCGGCGGCGAGGAGGCGCCCTATCCCGTGTTCGTTCCGGCCGAGGGCGTGTGATGGAAGGGCTCGGACGCGGCAGCGCCGCTATCGTTGGGGTTGCGGAATCGGATATCGGCCAGGTGGCAGACGGCATGTCCGTCATCGACTTGATGGCGCAAGGCATCAAGCGGGCGCTCGACGACTGCGGCTTGACCCTGAAGGAAGTCGACGGCCTGTTCTCGGCCACTGCACAGAGCCGTCTGTCGGTGTTGGCGCTGGCAGAATATCTCGGCATCAACCCGCCGTTCCTCGGCTCCACCATCGTGGGCGGTTCCTCCTTCGAGTATCACGTCGCGCACGCTATGGGCGCGATCGCGCTGGGCCTGTGCAACGTCGCCGTGATCGCCTACGGCAGCACGCAGCGCAGCGTCGGCCGTAAGCAAGCCTCCGTCCGAGAGATCAACCCCTACGAGTCGCCGTTCAAACCGTTCATGCCGTCGAGCGCCTACGCGCTCGCGGCCTCGCGCCACATGCACGAGTTCGACACGACGCGCGAGCAGCTGGCAGCCGTGGCAGTTGCGGCGCGTGAATGGGCGCTGCTCAACCCAGTCGCCTGGGAGAAAAAGCCCCTGACTATCGAGGGTGTGCTGTCCTCACGCATGGTGAGCTATCCCTTCACCGTGCGCGACTGCTGCCTCGTCACCGACGGCGGCGGTGCCATCGTCGTCACGTCGGCAGAGCGCGCCAGGTCGCTCAAGAAGAAGCCCGCCTACGTGCTGGGTTGCGGCCAATCCGTCACCCACGCCAGCATTTCCAGCATGCCTGACCTGACGGTGACGGGGGCGCTGGCGGCCGGAAAGGCGGCCTACGCCATGGCCAAGCTCGGTCCCGCGGACGTCGATGCAGTCGAGCTCTATGATGCCTTCACCATCAATACCATCCTGTTCCTGGAGGACCTCGGCTTCTGCAAGAAGGGCGAAGGCGGCCCGTTCGTGACCGGCGGACGCATCGCGCCAAAGGGCAGCCTGGCGGTCAACACCAACGGCGGCGGCCTCTCCTACTGCCATCCAGGCATGTACGGACTGTTCCTGCTGATCGAGGCGGTGCGGCAGCTGCGCGGCGAATGCGGCGCGCGGCAGGTCAAGGATTGCGAGGTTGCGCTGGCGCACGGCAACGGTGGGGTACTGTCCTCGCAGGCCACAGTCATTCTCGGCACCGAGGCGACGGTGTAGGGCTCACGCGCCGACAGTGTCGAGGAATCCGGTGACCGTTCGTGCGTATAGCTCGGGCGTCTGCACGGGGGCGTAGCGTGCCGTTTCGAGCACGGCATAGCGCGCACTGGGTATCACCATCAGCGCGGCGAGATCGTCCACCATGGTGTCGATGACAAGCGCCCCGCGCACCTTCTGCGACAGGCCGGCACCGCGCGTGTCGTAGCGCAGCACGCGCCGTCGAGCGGCAAGCGTGGGGAAGCACCGGGTCCAAGCTCTCCAGCGTGCCACCCATCTCGTGGATGAGCACCGGGGTGGACGCGCCGCCGCCAGTCAGCTCGCAGCGCAGCGCCGTGCAGTTGACCTCGATGAAGTCCATATGCGGCCCCTCAGTCGGGCAGTGCGATCGGAGGAGCGACCAGCGGCCGGCAATCCGGTGCGAAGGTGAGCGGGGCACCGGTGCGCTCGCGCAGACCCGTCTCGGACACGCCGTCCAGAATCTCGCGTACTACCATGCCAGCGGCCGTGATATCGACGACGGCAAGGTCGGTATAGACTCGCTTGACGCAGTGCACAGCCGTGAGCGGCAGCGAGCATCTCTCGAGCAGGCGCGGCGTGCCCGTGCGCGTCACGTGCTCCATGATAACCCACACGGCGCGGGCACACGCCGCCAAGTCCATGGCGCCGCCGACCAGCGGGCCCTTGTTTGGCAGCAGCATGTCCCAGTTGGCGAGGTCGCCGTTGGCCGCCACCTCGAAGGCGCCCAGGATCGTCACGTCGATGTGGCCGCCGCGAATCATGGCGAACGACCAGGAGGAGTCCACGATCGAGGCTCCGGGCCGCAAGGTGATGCGGCGGCTGCCGGCATCGACCAGGTCGGTGTCGATACGATCCGGCGCCGCCAGCGGGCCAGCGCCGATCACGCCGTTCTCCGATTGGATGAACACATCGACGTCACGGCGCAGGTAGTCGGCCACATGCACCGGCATGCCGAGGCCGAGGTTCACCAGCATGCCGTCACCGATATCCTGGGCGGCGCGCCACGCGGTCTGCAGTCGGTTGAGCGGCTGCATGGGTCACACTCCCACCGCCACGACGCGGTCGACATAGATACCCGGGAGTTGCACTCGGCTGTGCGGCATCGGTTCGTCGAGCACCGCGCGCACCTCCGCTACGGCAAGGCGCGCGGCGGTTGCCATCACAGGACCGAAGTTCATCTGCGCATAGCGGAATGCCAGATTGCCGTACCGGTCGGCCGCATCGGCCCGCACCAGGGCGAGATCTCCCTTAATCGCCTGCTCCAGGACGTACTCGCAGCCGTCGAAGCTGCGCACCTCCTTGCCGCGCGTTAGCTCGGTGCCGAACCCGACGCGCGTATAGAAGGCGGGGATGCCGGCGCCGCCGGCTCGGATGCGCTCGGCAAATGTGCCCTGAGGCACGCACTCGAGCTCGATCTTGCCCTCCATCCACAGCCGCTCGAAGGGCGAGGGCTCCTTGCTGTGGCCGCGCGCGGCCGTGCAGATGACCTTGCGCACCAGGCCAGCTTCGATCAGCTCATGCGTGTAGGAATAGCGGTGCGTCGCCGAGTTCACGACCAGAGTGAGGTTTTTCGGACCGTGATCGCGCAAGGCCCTGATCAGGACGTTGGGAAAGCCCGCTCCGCCGAAGCCCGATATGAAGACCGTCGCGCCATCCGCCACATCGGCGAGAGCCTCGGCCGGGCTGGAGGAACGCTTGTCGATGGGCATTGCTGATCAAGTTGCTCGCTGTTTCCCGCCCCGCACGTTCGGCCACGACCGGGCGGGCGTCAATCGACAAGGAGGAATGTCTCTGCAGCGGCCGCGCATGAGTGTCCTTGCCGGCGGCTTGCTGGAGCGCGCAAGAGTCGACACTGTGACGATCAAGAGCGATCCTGTTCGCAGGATCTGGAGCGACACACGACGGAGGCAATGCCATGGCGGATGCGGCAGCCGACAAGCCACCCGTGCGGTTCCACGTCGAGGACGGGATCGGCGTGATCACCATCGACAACCCGCCCGTGAACGCTCTGGGACCGGGCGTGCGCGACGGCATCGTCGAGGCGCTGGAGAAGGGGGAGGCCGACCCTGCCGTCAAGGCCATGGTGATGATCGGCGCCGGGCGCAGCTTCATCGCCGGCGCCGACATCCGCCAGTTCGGCAAGCCGCGGCCGATGCCGAAACGCTCGCCCCATGACGTGATCGATGGGAGCACCAAGCCTGTGGTGGCTGCCATCCACGGCTATGCTCTGGGTGGCGGGCTCGAGCATGCGCTGGCCTGCCACTATCGCATCGCGGTTCCGAGCGCCAAGGTTGGCCTGCCCGAGGTGCTGATCGGCATCCTTCCCGGCGGCGGCGGCACGCAGCGCCTGCCGCGTCTCATTGGCCCCAAGGCAGCGATGGAGATGATCGTCTCCGGCCGCCATGTGCCCGCGGAAGAAGCCAAGGCGCTGGGCATCATCGACGAGATCGTGCCTGGTCAGAACCTGCGGACCGAGGCGATCGCCTATGCTCAGCGCATCGCTGGCCAGCGACCGCTGCCGCGGGTGCGCGACAAGAGCGGCAAGCTGGCGGACGCCAAGGCCGACCCCGGCATGTTCGAGGCGATGCGCAAGTCGATTGCCCGCAAGGCCCGCAACCAGAAGGCGCCCTATCATTGCATCGCCTGCGTGGAGGCGGCTGTGGGCCAGCCGTTCGATGAGGGGATCAAGACCGAGCGGCGCCTGTTTGCGGAGCTGGAGAATTCCGACGAGGCCAAGGCGCTGCGCTATGCCTTCTTCGCCGAGCGCGAGGTGGCCAAGATCCCGTGGCTGCCTAAGGGCCTGTCCCTGCCGGAGACCAAGACAGCAGCCGTGGTAGGGGCTGGCACCATGGGTGGCGGCATCGCCATGAGCTTTGCCGACCACGGCTTCCCGGTGAAACTGCTCGATGCCAACCGCGACGCGCTGGAGAAAGGGCTCGCGCGCATTCGCAACAACTATGCGATAAGCGTGAAACGGGAGAGCCTGACCCAGGAGGAGATGGACAAGCGCATGGCGCTGATCGAGCCGGTCGAGAGCTACGAGGCCATCGCCGACTGCGATGCGGTGATCGAGGCCGTGTACGAGCAGATGCCGGTGAAGAAGGAGGTGTTCGCCAAGCTCGATGCGGCGATGAAACCCGGTGCGCTGCTGCTCACCAACACGTCCGCGCTCGATATCGATGAGATCGCAACTGTGACAAGGCGGCCGGAGGCGGTGGCCGGCACGCATTTCTTCGTCCCCGCCAACGTCATGAAGACGTTCGAGGTGGTGGAGGGCGCCAAGACCTCCGACACGACGCTGGCAGCCGCCATGAAGCTCGGGCGCGACATCGGCAAGATTTCCGCCTACGCGGGCAACTGCGATGGCTTCGTCGCCAACCGCACGCGCATCCCGTTCAACCTCGAGCAGGGGCTGATGGTGGAGGAGGGAGCGCTCCCGGAGCAGGTCGACAAAGTGATGGTCGATTTCGGCTACCCCGTTGGACCGTTCGCGGTCAACGACATGTCGGGGCTAGACATCAGCTACGATACGCGCAAGCGCCGGGCGGAGGGGAACCCGAACTACCGCGGTCTGCCGGTCACCGACCGCCTCGTCGAGATGGGGCGGCTGGGGCAGAAGACCGGCAAGGGCTGGTATCGCTACGAGAAGGGCGACCGCACGCCGATCGTCGATCCCGAGACGCATGCCATCATCAAGCGGGTGGCGGCCGAGAAGGGCTTCGAGCAGCGCTCATTCACGGACGAGGAGATCCTGCGCCGGCTGCTGTTCTCCTCGATCAACGAGGCCTGCAAGATCCTGGAGGAGGGTAAGGCGATCCGCGCCAGCGACATCGACGTCATGTGGCTCAACGGCTTCGGTTTCCCCCGCTATCGCGGCGGGCTGATGTTTTGGGCCGACACTGTCGGCGCGCGCGACGTCTACAACCAGATCGCGATCTGGCACCAGCGCTACGGCGCGCGTTGGCGGCCCTCGGCCCTGCTTCAGCACCTCGCCGAGACCGGCGGTTCGCTGCGCGAGGTGAAGGGGCGGATAGCGCGGTAGCGTCCTTCCCGCATGTCGGAGAACGCAGCGCGGGCAAGAAAGTGCTCCGGTACTCGCGCGCCTGATACAGCCTCACCGCCTCGGCACATGGTCCCCGCATTGGGGGCCGGGCTGCGCCAGGGTAGCCAGACGACGCCGGGTCCGGCGATCCGCCTGATGTACCCCTGATAGTCTACGTATGGATCTTGTCAGTTTTCGGGTGGCTGTTGCCTTGCAGCTACAGCCATCGTCAACGCATCTGCTATGTTTTGTCTGCATGCGGCTACCCCGCTGTCATGTACAAATCTGATCGACCCAACTGCAGAGGGATCGATGGCCTGCGCTCTCTCTGCCTCGAAGGTTCGCTTTCTTGTCGGGTGATGCAGTTGTAATGCGTTGCACTTCTGGTTTCCTTGAGTGCACTTGTACTGCGTTGCATCACCCGGCCTCTTTATGCCTTTCTTCTCTGCCTCGGCTCGATATTTGTTCCGTTTTATTTTATCGCTGAAAGCAGGATGGAACTCGGCCACATGTCGGTGGAAGCGCGTTTGGAAAACCCACGCCGCCCCCAGGGTGCTCGGAAGCCTAAGGCCTCCCGATCCCCCCGCCCAGTTCACTGATGGTTGGCTCGCCGATAACCTTCCCTGCCGCCAGGGCGTGGACAAAAGGCGAGATGCCGCGCCATACGGATGCGGCCTTTCCTTGGATGGGTCAGCCCTGCCCGCCGATGGCCGAGACGGCGAAGCTCGAGGCTCTTCTGAAGGCCAATTCTGCAAACCGAACTGCAAGCCGTGCGGAAATTGGACCTGTTGACGCCTGTTCAGACGCGCAAGTGCTTGAAATAATTGGAGCGGGCGAAGGGGATCGAACCCTCGACACTCAGCTTGGGAAGCT